>JACQPS010000222.1 GCA_016207445.1 Gemmatimonadota bacterium
CCGCTGGCGCGCGCCGACGCAGCGCCGGCCAGGGTCGTAGCGACGCCGCGCGGCTCCGGGGTCCCCACGGGGCGAAACCCGTGGGGGCGGGGTCAAGCGCGCAGCGCGCGCGCCGCGCGCCGCAGGCGCCGCGACCAGCCCAGATAGAGCAGCGCCAGCGCCGCGGGCACGATCGTGATGTCGCGAAGGATCAGGGGCACGAGCGTCTCGAACCGGAGGCGTTGCGAATCCAGCCCGAGAACGTGCACGAGGCGCTCCGCGCCGCCGACGGTCTCGGCCGCGAGCAGGACGAAGACGAGCGCGATGGCCGCCACCACACCGGGCATGCGCGTGTCGATCAGCAGCTCGGCCGCGAGCACGAGGGGAGCGAGCAGCCACGCGCTGAGCGTCAAGCGCGCCGCATACCAGACCGCGTAGCGGGAGTCACCGAGCGAGAGCGCCAGCGCCAGCGCGACCGCGCAGGTCGCGAAGCCCAGCAGCGAGAGGAGCGCCGCCAGCGTCTTGCCCAGCGCATAGCGGCCGGGGGACAGAAAGTTGGCCAGCAGGTACTCGCCGAACCCGCTCTCCCGGTCCGCGGCCAGGCCGAAGCGGAAGACGAGCAGGAAGTAGGCGAGATAGCCGTAGACGAAGAGCCGATCGTCGGCCGGACGCGGCGGTGCCGAACGCCAGTACCCGAAATGCCCCGCGGCCAGGAACAGCGAGAAGATCGCGACGGCCGTCCACGTCGACCGGCTGCGCACCAGCCGGCGCAGCTCCAGCTCGGCCAGGGTCGCGGCATCCCGCAGCAGTGTGCTCATGCCGGCTCCGCAAGTACCCGGACCGCGTCCACGCGCAGCACGACCCGGGCGGCTTTCTCGGGGATCTCCTGGTTCGTCGTCACGATCACGACGCCCGTGCGTGCGCGCTCGAGCAGCAGCTCCGTGAGCGTGTGCCTGGCGGCGGCCGAGAGGTGCTCGTACGGCTCGTCCAGCAGCGTAACGGCGGCCTCGCGCCGGAAGAGCGCATCGAGCAGCAGGCGCTTGGCCTCGCCCGTGGAGAGTCGCGTCACTTCCTTCTCCGCCGTGGCCGACGCGGCAGCGAGCGGGTGCGATGAGACGCCGCCGGGGACGAGCCGCGCGACGAGTCGACTCCAGTCGCCGACCGTCACGCCGGCGGGAAGGCGCATGCCCGGGTGGTAGTAGAGTCGCGTCACGGGCCCCGGGCCGGAGTAGCGGACTTCGCCGGCCGTGGGCAGGAGGCAGCCGGCCAGCGCGCGCAGCAGCGACGACTTGCCCGCGCCGTTCTCACCGATGACCCAGGCGATCTCCCCCTGCGCGTGCTCCCAGCTGAAGCGCTCGAGCACGACCTGCCGCGCGCGCCGCAGCGTCAGATCCGAGATATGCACCCGCCATTGCCGCCCCTGGCTCACGGTGTCAGGCATTCGTACCACCGGTTCAGGTCATCGACTACGATCGAAACCGCGCGCCCCGGAAGGTAGGCGTGGTGGATGGCGTTCACGTTCAGCAGGTAGGAGCGCCGGTAGCGCAACTGGCGATCGAGCCGCACGATCGCCTTCTCCAGGAAGTCTCGCACCCGCCGGCCGCTGCGCGTGATGTACAGAAAGTCGCCGGTGCGGTGGTCGACGGCCGAAGCGATCACCGGCGTCACCATACGTTCCAGCACCGCGTCCGTCACCGGCATTTCCGGGACGAAGTCGACGTCGGCCCGGACGCCGTCCGGGAGCGGCAGCGGCACGCGGCGTGGCACGGCGGCGTCGCCCCAGGAGAATAGGTACGCATGCGGGAACAGGAACTGGTGCGCCACGATCGCGCGCCCGTCGTGAAACGTCTCGAGCACGGTCAGGTTCGCAAGGCCCTTGATGGCGAAGTCGGCATAGTGCGCAACGGGAACCGGCAGGGGAGCCGGAGCCGCCGTCGTACCGGCAGCAAGCGTATACAGCAGGTGCGGCGGGTTCCGGCCGAAGACGACCGGCGTCACGAGCAGCTCGCGCCCGCGCACCCGTACGCGCTGCGGCGGAAAGCCGAGCTCGATGGTGCCGCGCTCGTTTCCGGCCAGATCGAAGGCGCGCAGGTTCAGGCGGCCCCGGTCGGCCACGTACACGAGCGAATCGCCCGCCAGCGCTGCGCTCTGCGGCTGGATGATCCGCCCCGCGCCGCTGGAAGGCAGGGGCACCGCCCAGCGGACGCGCAAGTCGGGACCGTGCCACGCGACTTCCGCCGCGTCCGCGTACAGCACGAGAAAGGAAGTATCATCGACGGAACTCATCTCTGAAACGGCGCGGCCCGGGTTGGTGCCCGGGACCGGCACACACGTCACGGGATTCGACCGGGAGACGAAGTCTGCGATGAAATCCGGCGCAGGCGCGCCGGCGGCGCCGCAAGCGGCCACCGGCAGGAGCAGCGGGAGGAGAGCCGTTCTCATGATCCGCGCTCGGGTTTCGGTTCGCACTCGCACACCCGTGCAAGGTCCCACGCGCGCTTCTCGCGCGCGTTCACAAATTCCACCATCACGACACGATGATCTTCTCGGCGACGCAGCCGACGTATTCCGCGAAGCACTCGATTTCCGCGAGGTTCCGGAAGAGCCCTGGAAGGGCGCCCGCGTCGGAAATGCAGCCCATGTATTCCTTCGCGCAGTCGGTCGCGAAAGCCGCCTCGGCTGGGCCGAGCAACAGCGCGGCTGCGAGAGGCAGCGCCACGACTCTGGATAGCAGCGTTCTCATGGTGGCCTCCTCTGGTTCCGGATCGAGTGTCCTCCTCCGCGCCGCTCCGGCCGTAGACGACCGGCCGGCGCGACGCAAGGCACCCGGCGGGCCAGCGGGTCGCTGGCGCTGAATCCGCTGAGCCACAGCACGTTACGCGCGGGGCCCCGATCCCACCTCGCCTGTGCGCTGCGCACTTTCGATCGGCTCCGACCGGTCGGTCCCGCCGTTCAGGCCGAGCAGGCGGAGCTTGAGGCGCAGCGTCGTGCGCGCCATGCCGAGCGCGTGCGCGGTACGGGTCTTGTTGCCGCGGCAGCGCCGCAGCGTCTCGAGGATGATCCGCCGCTCCTCCTCCGCCGAGCCGAGGAAGGAGTAGCGGCCCTGCGCCTGCGGCGACGTGTGCACCGGCGGCGCCGTGGTCGACGGCACGGGTTCCGGCGGTGTTCGAAACAGCCCGCGCGGGAGGTGCTTGCGGCCGATGCGCCGGCCGCCGCACGCGAGCACGGCGGCCTCGACCGCGTGCGCGAGCTCGCGTACGTTGCCAGGCCACGCATACGAGCCGAGCACCGCGAGTGCTTCCGGATCGAAGCCGTCGAGCCGGCGCCCGTAACGCGCGCTGAAGCGCTCCAGGAAGTGACGGGCGAGAAACTCGACATCCCCCGCCCGCTCCCGCAACGGCGGCAGGTGGAAGGAGAGAACCAGGAGCCGGTGGTAGAGGTCGCGGCGGAAGCGGCCTGCTGCGACCGCCCGCTCCAGATCCAGCCCGCTCGCCGCCATCACGCGCGCATCGACCCGCACCACGTGCTCGCCGCCGAGGCGGCGCACCTGCCCGTCCTCGAGCACGGTCAGGAGCTTCGCCTGGAGCGCGAGCGGCAGCTCGCCGATCTCGTCCAGAAAGAGGGTGCCGCCGTGCGCCTGCTCGATCAGCCCACGGTGCGATTGCTGCGCGCCCGTGAACGCGCCGCGCGTGTGGCCGAAGAACTCGCTCTCGAACAGACTCTCCGGAATGCCCGCGCAATTCACTGCGATGAAAGCGCCGCGCCCGCGAGCGGACGCGTCATGCACTGCACGCGCCAGCACGCCCTTCCCCGTTCCGCTCTCCCCGAGCAGCAGCACCGGCGCGTCGACCAGGGCCGCGCGGCGGCCGAAGCCGCGCACGGTCTGCGCGGCGTCGCTCTGGCCCAGAATGCGGTCGAACGGATCCACCGGCGCGAGTCACGAGGGTTGCAACGGCACTGCGGGTTGCGACGTCGCGTCAGGCTAGGCGTAGCGCCCGGGCGCGACCATAGCCGTACGGGCCGCACCGACCAGCAGAAAAAAATTCACCGCAGCGAGCGCAGAGGACGCAAAGCTTGCCAACGCGAGAGCCGAGCGGAGCCGGGCGCGTGGGCGCCGGCCAGGCCGCGCCCGCTTCTGCACCCGCAGTGCCCGCGCCGCCGCCCGCGCCTGCGCCTGCGCCCGCTGTGAACCCTCGGCTCGGTCCTTAGAAGCCACAGCAACCCACTCCATTTCCTGAAGAGCCAAATGTAGTTTCGGTGTTCGCAGGGCCCGCGGAATTGCGCGACGAAGCCTCCGCGGTCTTTGCGTTCTCCGCGGTGAATTGCAGTAACCGGCAGGCCGGCGTTGACGCGGGCGCACGGCTTGCAGCGAGCCGGGCGAGCCGGGCGAGCCCGGCGTGGCGCCTGGCGGGGCGGGAGCCTAGATTCGGCGCCCCGAACAAACCCGAGCGAGCCGATGCCTGAAGATCCCACGTCCGAATTCGCGGGGACCGCCGCGGCGCAGGTCGGCACGTCCAGGCGTGCGGCGCCGCCGTGGGAGCGCGGCTTCTTCGGCCACCCCCGCGGCCTGTCGACGCTCTTCTTCACCGAGATGTGGGAGCGTTTCAGCTTCTACGGCATGCGCGCGATCCTCATCCTGTTCATGACCGCGACGGTGGCGAACGGCGGGCTCGGCTTCAACACGCAGACGGCGGGCGCGATCTACGGACTCTACCTCGCCTTCGTTTACATGGGGGCGCTCCCGGGCGGATGGCTGGCCGACCGGTTCCTGGGCCAGCGGCGGGCCGTGTTCTTGGGCGGCATTGTGATCGCCTGCGGTCATTTCAGCATGGCGCTGCCGGTGCTGCGGGAATTCGGTGTGCCGATCCCGCAGCTGCCGCCGTTCTATCTGGGGCTGTTGCTCATCGTGATCGGCACGAGCCTGCTCAAGCCCAACGTCAGCACCATGGTGGGAGAGCTGTACCGCGAGCAGGAGAGCGCGCGCCGCGATGCCGGCTTCTCGATCTTCTACATGGGCATCAACACGGGCGCATTCCTCGCGCCGCTGGTCTGCGGCTACCTCGGGCAGCGCATCAACTGGCACCTGGGGTTCGCGGCCGCCGGCGTCGGCATGGTGCTCGGCCTGATGCAGTACCTGGCGGGCGGCAAGTACCTGGGCGAGGCCGGCCTGCACCCCGACCGCCGCGCGGGCGAAGATGGGGTGCGCCAGAAGCGTCGGCTCTTCGCGGGCGTGCGAGTCGCCGCCATCCTGCTCGCGGCCCTCGTCGCGCTCCAGCTCACGGGCGCGCTCGACGTCTCGATCGTTCAGGTGGCGAACGCGACGGGCATCATCATTCTGGGCGTCACTTCCCTGTATTTCCTCTACCTCTTCAGCGCCGGTCATCTCGACGCGGTGGAGAAGAAGCGCGTCGTGGTGGTCGGGATTCTGTTCCTGTCGGCCGCGATCTTCTGGGCGGGCTTCGAGCAGGCGGGTTCGTCGCTCAACCTGGTAGCGGAGCAGCTCACGAACCGGGTGGTCTTCGGCTGGGATGTCCCGGCCAGCTGGCTACAGTCCGTGAATCCGCTGCTCATCATCGCACTGGCCCCGGTTTTTGCCTGGGTCTGGATCGCGCTGAGCGAAAAGAAGAGGGAGCCGTCGAGCCCGGCGAAGTTCGCGGTCGGGCTGATCCTCCTGGGAGCAGGCTTCGCCGTGCTGATCGTGGGGACCATGCGCGCCGCGCAGGGTCACCTGATCAGCCCGGCCTGGCTCGTCATCACCTACCTGCTCCACACCATGGGCGAGCTCGCGCTCAGCCCCGTCGGCCTGAGCACCGTCACCAAGCTGGCGCCGCACCGCATGGTGGGACAGATGATGGGCATCTGGTTCATGGCCTCGGCGCTGGGCAATCTGATCGCCGGCCAGCTCGCGGGGCTGACCGGCGCGGGGGAGGGCGCCGGCGGAGAAGTCAGCCCGGAGAAGGCCACGCAGATCTTCACGGTGGTGGCGGCCGTCACCATCGGCTATGGGCTTCTCCTGGCCCTGGTCGCCCGGCCGATCCGGAAGAAGCTGATGGGAGGGGTGCGCTAGCCGTTGACGGACCCGGGCGCCGGCGTATTATCAGGGGCCGGCACCCAGCCGTATCCCGGCAACGGGAGGTCGTCATGCTTGCTCTGGACCAGATCAAGGTGGTCGCTCAGGAGTTGGATCGCGCGGCCGACGAGCGCATCGACCGGGCGGGCGACCGCTACGATCGCACCCAGCTCTGGGAGGTGGTCCGCCGGGCCTGCCACGCGATCGAGGCAGTCGCCGCGCTGGAAAAGGACGACCTCTCGCCGTCCGACCGCAGCCGCCGCGCGCGCTATCTCGTCTCCGAGCTCGAGTCGGCGCTCGAGGCCGCACGCAAGGCCAAGGTCGTACTGGACTGGACCAACCGGCGCGAGCAGGACGACGGCTGAGCGCCGCCCTTCCCGGGCCCAACGCGTGAGCCGTGCGCCGCGCCCGAGCGCAGAGCGCGGCGCACGCGTTTTTCGGCGGCGCCCGGTGCGGAAATTCGTGGAGGGGGAGTAATGCGGAAGCTGGCCACGCTCAAGCGTCTGTTCGACGACCGGGCCCTCTACTGCCAGCTCATCGTTACGCGCAAGTGCAACCTCGCCTGCGGCTACTGCAACGAGTTCGACCAGGTCTCCCGCCCCGTCCCCTTCGACACGCTGGTCCAGCGCATGGACCATCTCGTCGCGCTGGGCGTCACCATCATGGATTTTCTGGGCGGCGAGCCGCTGCTGCACCCCCGCATCGCCGAGCTGGTCGCGCACGCGAAGCGGAAGGGCTGCTGGACCAACATCATCACCAACGGGCTGCTGCTCAGCGAAAAGCTGATCGCGGCGCTCAACGACGCGGGCCTCGACTCCATGTGCGTCTCGATCGATCGCGTGACGCCGACGGACTTCACGCACAAGGGGCTGCGGCCGCTGCGCAAGAAGCTGCGTGCGCTGCGCACCGACGCGCGCTTCCAGGTCGAGACCAATACCGTCCTCTGCGAAGAGACGCTCGACGAGTTCGAGGCGCTCGTGACCGAGCTGAAGCGCCTCGGATTCCCCGTGCGCTGCGGCGTACGCCACTACGATGGCCGGCTCGAGCTGAACGAACGGCTGCGCGCGAAGCTCGACTGGTTCGACGCGCATTTCCGCCACTGGCGCATCGCGCCCATGATGGATCTGTACCGGGCGCGCAGCGAGGCGCGGCCGGCGGAGTGGAAGTGCACGGGCGGGTACAAGTTCCTGTACGTGGACGAGTTCGGTACGGTGAAGGCGTGCTCGCAGGTCGCGCTGCCCACGCCGCGCAACGTGCTCGAGCTGTCCGTGGCCGACCTGAAGGCGAACGACCGACACAAGCCGTGTGAGACGGATTGCGGCGTGAGCTGCGTGATCCAGACGTCGCTCATCACGGATCGGCCGTTCCGCTACGCCGCCCGCTGCGTGCAGCACCTGCTCGCGACGCGCGGCAACGGCGTGGCGTACGGCGGCTTCCGCAAGGCGTCGGCCCTACCTGCGGCGCCGGAGCGCGCCGCGGACGTGCTCGCTTCCTGAGGCGACGCCGCCGCCGCGCGTCACCGGCGAGCTCGACTTTCCGGTAACCGCCAGCGC
>JACQPS010000213.1 GCA_016207445.1 Gemmatimonadota bacterium
CCCCATGTCCAGCCCGCGCAGCGGCTCCGCCCATCCGGCCGGGAAGGGCAGGAGCTCGGGCCGTCCCGGAGCACCGGGCGGGGCCACGACGTCGCCCTGAGTACGTCCGCCGGGGCGAACGCCGAGCCGGCCGCGTGCACGAATTCGGCGCCCAGCTCGAGCGGGATGGGGGCGCGGACGTCCCGCACCGTCGCGATGCGGCCGCCGATCCGCTCCCGCGCCTCGAGCGCGTGCACGCGCACCCCGTCCTGCGCGAGGGACGACGCCGCCGCGAGACCGGCCGCGCCGGCACCGATGATGAGGACGTCGGCGTACTCGGCTGTTCCTGGCCGGCTTGCCATGGCTCGAATTTTCGTTGTTCACTCAGATGCGTGATTGAACCGGGAGTGTAGTCTGCAGGTCGGGATGCGGCCACCCACGTGAGCTGACGGACGGCGATGTCGTCACCCTATCCGGGGCCTCCTGTGCCAGCACGTCCAGGGCGGCCGAGCAGCAGGTACCCGGCTGCGACGCTCTGCAGACCTGCGATGCTCGAGGCCCCGGACCGCCTAACCCAGACTCCCCCCAGCTTGTGTCTTGCTGTGCCCGGCCGAGTTATTTAAGTTTAGTCGTCCAGATTTAAATAGCGCGGACGCTAATTACGTAGCCTTTAATAAGCTCATGAAGCGTGGAATTCAGGGTCAACTGCGCCGCCAAAACGTGCGGGGGGAGCCGTATTCGACATTCGTGCCGCAGCCGCTGCCCCCCAAACCCGAGCTCTCTCTCGGTTCGGAGCTGCACGACTTGCTGGAGCAGGCGAATCGAGCCCTCGGGCGTCTGGATGGCCTGACGCTGCTGCTGCCGGACCGTTGGCTGTTCCTGTATTTCTACGTGCGGAAGGAGGCCGTGCTTTCGTCGCAAATCGAAGGCACCCAGTCGTCCCTCGCCGAGCTGCTGCTGTTCGAGACCGAAGAGCTGCCTGGCGTCCCGTTTGACGACGTCCAGGAAGTCTCGCGCTATGTGGCCGCACTGGAGCATGGTCTCGCCCGGCTCCGGGAAGGCTTTCCACTTTCGCTCAGGCTGATCCGTGAGATTCACGGTGTTCTGCTGGGCGGCGGCCGTGGAAGCGAGAAGACGCCCGGGGAATTCCGGAAGAGCCAGAACTGGGTGGGTGGCTCGCGACCGGGCAACGCTGTGTACGTCCCTCCAGCTTGGGAGGGGGTCACCGGCCATATGGGTGACCTCGAGAAGTTCTTGCACGACACCGGCGGGCGGACGCCGACTCTGATCAAGGCCGCGCTGAGTCACGTTCAATTCGAGACGATCCACCCGTTTCAGGACGGCAACGGCCGGCTCGGGCGGTTGTTGATCACGTTCTTGCTGTGCGCCGAGAACGCGCTTTCGGAGCCGCTCCTGTACCTCAGCCTCCACTTCAAACGCAACCGCGAGCGCTATTACGATCTACTTCAGCGCGTTCGCCTCGAAGGAGACTGGGAAGAGTGGCTCGCGTTCTTTCTGAACGGAGTCCTCGAAACGGCGGATCAGGCGACGGGGACGGCCCGACGTATCCTGGACCTGTTCGAGCACGACCGTTCGCGCCTCGAGAGCCTCGGGCGCAGCGCTGGCTCTGCTCTTCGCCTGCACTACCTCATGCGCAGACATCCGTTGATAAGCGCCGCACGTACCAGTCGCGAGCTGAAGCTCAGCCCGCCCACCGTGGGCTCGGCGCTCAGGAAACTCGAAGATCTCGGGATCATTCACGAGGTGACCGGACGACGCCGCAACCGCTTTTTCGCCTACACCGAGTACTTCGCGATTCTGAATGAAGGTGCCGAGCCGATCGGTCGACAGGAAACGGCCCCGATCGCTACCGGTGGAACCACCTGAGTCGGTTGTCCGCGCGCTGCCATCGGAAGTGCCGCAGCGCCAGTAGCCGCCTTGCTATCCTGACCACTTTCGGCTAACTTTCGGCGTGGCAATACCTCGCCCGGCGCGGCGCGCCGGGCTTTTTCATGCTCTTCGCCGGACCCGGGGCATGCAGAGTCCCCAGGTCCGGCTTTGTTTTGGAGAGCATGATGACGATGACGCAACGGAAAGAGTCGCCGGCGCGGACGCCGGCGTCGCCATCGAGTTTCGAGACGTTCGGGCTGCACGCGGAGCTGCTGCGGGCGGTGAGGGAGCTGGGTTTCGAGCAGCCGACGCCGATCCAGGCGGACGCGATCCCGGCGGGGCTGGCCGGGCGCGACGTGCTGGCGTGCGCGATGACGGGCAGCGGCAAGACGGCGGCGTTCCTGCTGCCGATCCTGGAGCGGCTGCGCGCGAAGCCGCGCGGCACGACGCGCGCGCTGATCCTGACGCCGACGCGCGAGCTGGCGGCGCAGATCGAGGAGCACCGGGCGCAGCTCGCGCAGCACACGCGGGTCACGGGCGCGGCGGTCTTCGGCGGCGTGGCCATGGGTCCGCAGGAGCAGGCGTTCCGGCGCGGCACGGACATCCTGATCGCGACGCCGGGGCGGCTGCTGGATCATTTCGGCCGCGGCTACGCGCGGCTGAACGGACTCGAGCTGCTGGTGCTGGACGAGGCGGACCGCATGCTGGACATGGGGTTCCTGCCGGACATCCGGCGCGTGCTGCGGCACCTTCCCTCGCGGCGGCGGCAGACGTTCTTCTTCTCGGCGACGCTGCCCCGCCCGATCGTCGAGCTGTCGCGCGAGCTGCTCGTCGCGCCCGCGGCGATCAACGTCGAGCGCAAGGCGGCGCCGGCGACCGGCGTCGCGCAGGCGGTCTACCCCGTGCCGCAGCAGCTCAAGGTCGCGCTGCTGCTGGAGCTCTTGCGCCGCGACGAGCTCGGCAACGTGATCGTCTTCTGCCGCACCAAGCACCGCGCGAACCGGCTGGCGGAGAAGCTGGACCGGGTGGGCGTTTCGGTCGCGAAGATGCACGGCAACCGCAGCCAGGCGCAGCGCACCGAGGCGCTCGCCGGCTTCAAGTCCGGGCGCTACCGCGTGCTGGCCGCGACCGACATCGTCGCGCGCGGCATCGACGTCGAGGCGCTCGATCACGTGCTCAACTTCGACGTGCCCAAGACGCCGGACGACTACATCCACCGCGTCGGCCGCACGGCACGCGCGGGCGCGACGGGCGACGCCTACACCTTCGTCGCCTCCGAGGAGGAAGGCGAGCTGCGCGCGATCGAGCGCGCCGTCGGCCGTCGGCTCGAGCGGCGCACGCTCGCGGGCTTCGACTACGCCGCCGTGGTGCAGGAGCGGCTCGAGGTGCCGCTGGCCGAGCGCATCGCCGGGATGCGTGCGCGCACGGCGGAGGAGCGGGCGCGCGCCCGCGCGAACGCGGAGCGCCGCGGACTGGTCGCGGCCGGATCCGGCGCGCGGGCGAATGGGGGCCGGCGAGGGAACCGGGGTGGGGGGCGGTGAGCGGCGGGTCGGTGGCGGCTGTCGCTTATCGGCAGCCTCGTCTGCCCTGTAGAGGCTGCGGCGGCATCGCCGTCTGCGGCCCTTGTAGGGGCGGCTGAGCCCGCCGGGCTCACCGCCGCTCACTGTTACCACAATGTAAATACTAACGTAGTAGCATTACACTGTAACACGCGCGGCGGCACGGAGCTGAACGGGATTGCGTAACTGACGAAGCTCGCGCCGGAGACGCCGCTGTGCAGCAGCGCCTAGTCTCCGCCGATCGGCAAGGTTCTAATGCGGATCCGAGTCTGTTCGAACACAGCGACGGCGCCGCTCTCCAAGGCAGGCTCGAGTCTTGGCAGATTCGTCTGAAGAAGCTCCACTTGCTGCTCTGGCCTCCGTCCAGATCCCCGGCGGAACAAGATTACCGATGGTTTCGTTGCCTTGCGCAAGGCGAGCAACGTAGCGAAATCGGTGTCCGCCGACACCAGGACGCGATCCTCGCGCGCCGCGCGCTCGAAGATCTCCTCGTCGTCGGCAGCTTGCATCTCGTACTCGCGAACGTGCACCGCGTCATGTCCCGCTTTCCTGAGATCTTCTGCGACTTGGGGAGACAGCGCGTTGTCGATCAGAAATTTCACGAGGCGGTCTGCAGGGGGAGCTCTCGCTCTCTTACGGCTTCCGCAGCGAAGCGCAATGCCTCGCGGATGTCGTCCGGCTCGAGATCCGGGTAGGCGCGGAGGATCTCTTGCTCGGTCATACCGTCAGCGATCATGCCCACGACGACCGAGACGGGGATTCGCAAGCCTCGGATGCAGGGGACGCCCCCGAGTTGCTTCGGGTTGACTGTGATGCGCTGGAATTGCATTGCTCCGACCCCTCCATTCGCACAGGCCCCCGGCGTACGCTTGTAAGATAGCTCCGCCCCCGAAGCGCCGCCAAGACAGACGGAGGTGGCACGGGTCGAGGCGGATTTGTCGCTGTCATCGTATCCTGTTACGTTAGCACGCCTTGAACATAGCCTCTCTGGCGAGCGCCAATGCCCGACCACATCACCAAGACCCAGCGCTTCCTCGACCTGATCGCCTACCTGGTCGGCCGGCGGCTCCCGGTCCCGGTCGAGGAGATCATGGAGCACGTTCCGGCGTACGCGGAGCGGTGGCGCGAGGACGAGACCGCGCGGGCGACGGCGCGGCGCACGTTCGAGCGCGACAAAGACGAGCTGCGCGCGCTGGGCATCCCGATCGAGACGGTCGCCTACACGATCAACTACGGCCGCGACACGGTCGAGGGCTACCGCCTCGCCCGGCGCGACTTCTACCTGCCGTACCTGAAGCTGGTGACGCGGGCCGCGCCGCCGGCCGCGCGGCCGAAGCCAACCGGGCCCACGCAGGTCGCGGAGGTCGAGCTGGCGGAGGACGACGCCGGCGTCGCCCTCGACGCGCTGCGGCGGGTGGCGGAGCTGCCGACCTTCCCGCTGGCGCGCGAGGCGCGCTCGGCGTTCCGGAAGCTGGCGTTCGACCTGGACCCGGCGCGCGTCGCGGCGGCGCCCGTGCTGTTCGTGGACCGGCCGGGCGC
>JACQPS010000215.1 GCA_016207445.1 Gemmatimonadota bacterium
GCTCGGAGGCCATCGAATTCCGCGTCGAGCAGCACGAAGAGAAGATCGGCCACAGGCTCGAGGAATTCCGGAAGAGGGTCGAGGAGGCCAGGATCGCGCGGGAGATCAGGGATGCCGGCAAGGCCAAGCGGGAGGCGGCCAAAGCCAGCAGGGTGAGGAAGGCCGTGAAGGCTTGACGCGTCTCTTTTTTCGCGCTCGTTTGGCACTGTTGGTGGCACTGAACGTCGGCCCTTCCTGACACTGCAAAGCCCCGCAACAGATCAAGCCGTTGCGGGGCTTTCGCTTGTGTAATACGCCCGACAGGATTCGAACCTGTGACCTTCGGCTCCGGAGGCCGACGCTCTATCCAACTGAGCTACGGGCGCGCACAGAGCGGACGGGAAGCGGAATAAGCCGAGTTCTGTCTCCTCTGCTACCCCGAAGGGCGGCAAGGGGAGGTGGACCATTTCTCTAGGACGGCAGTCGCCTGCCGCCTCCAGCAGCCTACCCGGGACTCCCACGGCCTGGTGGCCGTCGCGGCGCGGGTCACGCCATCGTCCCTGCTTGGCCTTGCTCCGGGTGGGGTTTACCGTGCCGCCCCCGTTACCGGGAGCGCGGTGGGCTCTTACCCCACCGTTTCACCCTTGCCTGTGCCCCTGGAGGGGCCATCGGCGGTCTGTTCTCTGTGGCACTTTCCGTCGTCTCACGACGCCCGGGCGTTACCCGGCACCCTGCCCTTTGGAGCTCGGACTTTCCTCGACCGCCGCAACGGGCGGCCGCGGTCCACACTCGCTTCCCATCCTGTCAAACAACTAGCGGGGGTGCCGCTTGTTCGGGCCGGGCCCGCCGCCTACGGGCGTTGGGCCTGCACGGGAAGGGCGGCACGACGCGCCCGGGAGGAGTCGAACCCCCAGCCTTTGGATCCGTAGTCCAACGCTCTATCCAGTTGAGCTACGGGCGCTCAGGCACGCAGCGCCGCGAGTTGGCTGCGCCGGACGCGTGGTCCGGGCTCCCGCGGCGCCTCCCGTACCTCTGCCGAGACCAAAAAGTTAACCGAAGCGGGGGCGTGCGTCAACCCCGGGGGTACGCGATCCGGCGCGTAACGGCGCGGCGTTTTCGGCGACGACGCCGTCCGCCGACCACGGCAACCGCGCGCACGACCGGCCGGAGAAGCCGTAGAAACCCGGTCTGACTACTCACCGGCCGCTCGTCGCCTTTGCGCTCTCCGGCACCAGCGTGACGCGCACGTAGTTGTCCGTGCGCAGGTACCTGCGCGCCGCCTCGCGCACCGCGCCGGGCTCGAGCCGCTCGATCAGCTCGTCCTGTTCGAGGATCGAGCGCAGGTCCTTCTCGTACCGGTCCGCGAGCGCGAGCTGACTCAGCCAGTAGCCGTTCTGCTCGAGCCCGGTCTCGCGCGCGCGGCGTTGCTGCTCCTTGACCTTCTCGATGTCGCGCTCGAGCAGGGCGGGCCTGGAATTGCGCTCGGGAAAGCTTAAGATAACGAAGCCGGCTCGCGATCCAAACCGCTCCCGCCCGAAGCCCGGAAACGGTCGAGTGGAGGCGCGGAGCGTTCCCGCTCCGCGCCTCCGCGGCTCCGGGTGCGCGTCGGACGACGTCGGCGGAGGTCGCGCTCAGCGCTCCGGCTGTGCGGGCTCCGAGATCTTCTCGAGGACCTTCTCGACCTTCTTCGGGTGCTGCGGCCCCTCGTGCACGGCCAGGTCCGCCTGCGCGATGATGCCGACCAGCTTGTTGTCGGACTCGACGACCGGGATGCGCCGGACCTGGTCGCGGCCCATGAGGCTCATCACCTCATCGACGTCGGCATCCGGGCGCACGCAGTTCAGCGTGTCGGAGGTCATGTGGTCGCTCACGTTGCACGCCTGCTGGTGCCCCTCCGCGACGTGACGGACCGCGATGTCCCGGTCCGTGATCAGACCGGTGAGCCGCATACTGGAACGGTCGTCCACCACCGGGATGATGCCCACGTTGAGGTCCCGCATCAGCTCGGCCGCGCGAGTCACGGGCTCATCGGGGGTCACCACCTCGGGGTTCGGCGTCATGATGTCTCGAGCTTTCATCGCGAGCCTCCTTCCCGGTGACAGCTGCAAACGCGCAAGCGGCGGCGTCTTCCACCCGGTTGGGTTGCAAGCCGCATGCCCTGCTTCTTGATTCCGACGTCGCCAACCCCGAGCCAGGAGGTCTGATGAGCGAAACGAACCCCGCCCGCGCGCTCCAGGAGTGGTTTCACGAGATGCTCGCCCAGAAGCGACAGGGCTTCCGGGCGGGGACCGGCGGGCCGCCGGACGGCTCGCTGCTGTGGCTGTACTTCAGCCGGGGAGAGGCGGTGGAGTCGCGGCTGGTGCTGCGCCCGGGGTTGCACGACGGCAAGCCAGTCATCCTGGTGGACCGGCTGGACGGCGAGTCCTTCCAGCTGACGGCGCGCATGTCGGCGCTCGAGTAGCGTCAGAAGGCGGAGAAGCCGGTCAGCTCCTGTCCCAGAATGAGCGTGTGGATGTCGTGCGTGCCCTCGTAGGTGTAGACGGACTCCAGGTTGGCCATGTGGCGCATGGCCTGGTACTCGACCAGGATGCCGTTCGCGCCCAGCAGCCGCCGCGCCTCGCGCGCGATGTCGCACGCCATGCTCACGTTCGCACGCTTCGCCAGCGAGACCTGCTGCGGCCGCGCCGTGCCCCGATCCTTGAGCCGGCCGAGCTGGAGCGTGAGCAACTGCGCCTGCGTGATCGCCGTGAGCATCTCGACCAGGCGCAACTGCTGGAGCTGCGTCGCGCCGATCGGGTGCTCGAACTGCACGCGCTCCTTCGAGTAACGTAGCGCCTCGTCGAAGCAGGCCAGGGCCGCGCCGATCGCGCCCCAGGCGATGCCGTAGCGCGCCTGCGTGAGACAGCTCAGCGGGCCCTTCAGGCCGCCGGAGTTCGGCAAGAGGCTCTCGGGGCCGACGCGCACGTCCTGGAGGGCGAGCTCGCTCGTGTCGGATGCGAGCAGCGAGAGCTTCCCCTTCTGGTCGCGCGCGCTGAAGCCCCTCGCCTTCGTCGGCACGATGAAGCCGCGGATCGAGGCGACGTCGTCCACGTCCCCCGTCTTGGCCCAGACGATCGCGATGTCGGCCATGGAGCCGTTGGTGATCCACATCTTCGCGCCGTTCAGCACCCAGCCGTTGCCGTCCTGGCGTGCGGTCGTACGCATGCCCGCGGGGTTCGAGCCGTAGTCCGGCTCGGTCAGGCCGAAGCAGCCGATGACCTCGCCGCGCGCCATGCGCGGCAGCCACGAGCGCTTCTGCTCCTCACTGCCGAAGGCGAAGATCGGGTACATGCAGAGCGCACCCTGTACGGAGGCGAAGGAGCGGATGCCGGAGTCGCCTCGCTCGAGCTCCTGCATGATGAGCCCGTACGCGACGCTGTTCAGCCCCGCGCACCCGTATTCCTCCGGCAGGTTCGCGCCATAGATGCCGAGCTCCGCCATCTGCGGGATGAGCTCTTTCGGGAAGCGGCGCTCGATGGTGGCGTGCTCGATCACCGGCAGCAGGTTGTCGTCCACCCACTCCCGCACCGTATCGCGCACCAGGCGCTCCTCTTCCGAGAGGAGCGCGTCGAATTCGTAGAAGTCGATCGGCTGGAACCTGGGCATGAGTCTCCGCTCGCGCTGTCGTTCGGCGGCAAGATAGCGGGGCGGCACGACGCACGCGAGGGCGGGCGACGCGCGCATTCCAGCGCTGGCCCTCGGCAGGCGTACCGACGCCGGGCCTCGGCGGCTCCGCGAGCCGCATCCCCGCCACGGGCCTCGGCGGGGTGGTCTCCCTCCGCGACCGCCTTCCCTCCCGGAGTTCCACCCCGCCTTCGGCCCTCCCGGTGCCGCGACCGACGCGTCGCTCGGCTAGTGCCGCTTGAAGAACTGCACGGCGCGCTCGTGCCGCTTGGCAGCCGCGAGCGTCTTGAACGTGCCCAGATTGCGGCGCCTGCCCGTGCGTGGATTCTTCTTGCGCGAGTAGAGGCGGTAC
>JACQPS010000216.1 GCA_016207445.1 Gemmatimonadota bacterium
CCTTTCGTGGTACCGCCTTTCGTGGTACCGCCTTTCGTGGTACCGCCTTTCGTGGTACCGCCTTTCGTGGTACCGCCTTTCGTGGTACCGCCTTTCGTGGTACCGGTTTCTTCGAGAGGGAAAAACCCTGCCCTACGCCGCCGTGGGCGGCTCCTCGGCTGCCGCCGGCCGCAACGCCCGCGCCGCATCACCCGTGACCGTGTCGAACACGGCCTTCAGCACGCCGATCAGCACCGGCCCGATGATGATCCCGACCAGGCCGAACGTATAGACCCCCGTCACCAGGGCGAGGAACATCCAGAAGAAGTTCAGCACCTGCGACTTCTCGGCCGCGATCTTCGGGCGCAGGTACATCGACATGAACAGTGTGATCCCGAAGAAGCCGATCACGAGCATCAGGATCCCGCCGGCCACGTCACCCCGGAACAGCATCAGGTAGATCGCCACGGGCAGGTAGACCGTCCAGGAGCCGACGATGGGGAAGAATCCGATGAAGAAGGAGACGATCGCCAGCACGACCGCAAGCGGCACGTCCCAGATCAGGTTCATGAGCAGCACGACCGAGGACTTGAGCAGCTGGGTCAGGAACGTGGCATAGAGGGCCCCGTAAACCACCGCCCGCATGTTGCCGCTGATCTCGTCCGCCAGGTCACGGTAACGCGCGCTCACCTTCCGGCGCATGTAGGTCAGGATGCGTTCATGATCCACGAGCACGTAAAAGCAGGCCACCAGGAACATCGCGATCGAGACCACCGTCGTACCGATGGTCTCCTGCAGGTCGTCGACGAAGCTCGTACCCCGCTCCGCCAGGCCGGCGACCCAGCGCGGCAGGTCGTCTTCCACCCGGATGCGCTCCGTGAACGGGAGCTGGTGCAATCCCGCCGTGAGCCGCCTCGCGATCTCCTGCTGGTGTGTCTGGAGGTAACCGGCGGCGCCCGAGAACTCCATCCAGCTGTAGGCGACGATCACGACCAGCGGCACGGTCACGGCCGAGATGGTGAGGAAGGCGGCCAGGTGGCGGCGCCCCAGGCGCCGGCACAGCCAGTCGTGGAAGGGGATCAGGTAGGCGCCCAGCACCACGCCGGCGATGATGGCCACGAGCACCTCGTGGACCATGTACGCCAGCAACGCGAGGATCGCCGCGAGCAGCGCCGCGGTGAACACGCTCTTGCGCAGCTCGGGAACGGCGTAATCCGCGAGCCGGACGTGGTCAGAGCGCCGCTCCCTGCGCCGACGATCGCCGGGCAGCCGATCTTCGATCAAACTCCCTCCGGGCCCAGAGCCTGCTCCAGGTCTGCCCGGAGGTCTTCCGCATCTTCAATACCAAAGGAAAACCGCAGGAATCCGTCCTGGATGCCCAGGGCGCGCCGCTCCTCGGGCGTGGCACTCGCGTGGGACGTGAAGCGCGGCATCGAGACCAGCGTCTCGACGCCTCCCAGGCTGGGCGCCACGCGCACCAGGCGGAACCGATCGAGCACCCGGAGCGCCGCCTCGTCGCCACCTTTGACGACGACGCTCAGCATGCCGCCGTAGCCGTCGAGCAGCTCGCTGGCCACCCGGTGGTCGGGGTGACTCTCGAGGCCGGGATAGTGCACCGTCTCGATCGCGGGGTGGCCTTCCAGCCAGCGTGCGATCGCGAGCGCGTTCTCGTTCTGCCGCTCGACGCGCAGCGCCAGCGTCTTGAGGCCGCGCTCGAGCAGCCAGGCCGCGTGCGGATCCAGGTTCGGACCGAACGACTTCAGCTTCTCGCGGATCTCGTCGATCACGACCGCGGGGCCGGCGACCGCGCCCGCCGTCACGTCGGAGTGGCCGCCCAGGTACTTGGTGCCACTGTGGATCACCAGGTCGGCGCCGTGCTCGAGCGGGCGCAGGTTGATGGGCGTCGCGAAGGTCGCGTCCACGAGCAGCGGGATGCCGCGCTCGCGTGCGATCTTGGCGAGCGCGCGGATGTCCACGACGCGCAGCAGCGGGTTGGACGGGACCTCGACCAGGATGGCGCGCGTCTTCGCCTGGATCGCGCGCCGCCACGACTCCCGATCGCCCACCAGCGTGACGGCTACGCCGAGACGCGGCAGTTCGCGCTGGAGCAGGCGGACCGTGCCGCCGTAGAGAGCCCGCGCGGCCACGACGTGGTCGCCGCTGCCCACGAAGGCCAGAAGCGCGAGCGAGCAGGCGGCCATGCCGCTGCCCACGACCAGGGCCGCCTCCGCGCCTTCCAGCGCCGCTATCTTCTCCGCCACCACGCGCTGGTTCGGGTTCGTGCCGTAGCGGGTGTACAGCACCTCCTTCGTCGGCACCGGCTCGTTGTAGAAGGTGGCGCTCTCGGTGATGGGCGTGACGAGCGGTGCGTCCGGCGCCGGCGCGGCGCCGCCCGCGTGTACCGCGCGGGTGGATGGACCGGACTGCTGCAACGGTCGGTCGTCTCCCGGCTTCTTGCCCCGTTTTTCGCCCGCTCTTTCGCCCGGCTTCTCCCCGCCCGCCTCACCCCTCATCGCGCCATTTCTCCACCAGATGGGTGTACTCGGAGAGCAACGCCTGCGCCCGCTCGGGTGCGGCGCCCTCGGTGGTGACGACGAAATACGGCTTGTGCGAGTGCGGGATGACCAGCACCCATTCCCGGTCCCCGTTCCACAGCTTCACGCCGTCCACGAGCTGGCGCGTGCCACCCGCGGTGGACTCGAGCAGCCGGCGCATGACCGCGCCTTTGCGCCCCCACGGGCACGCCACGCGCCCCTGCCGCACGTGGATGGGCGGGAAGCGGTCGGCCAGCTCGCGCAGGTGCAGGCCGGCGCGGGCCAGCCCCTCGAGCAGCCGGATCGCGGCGAACATGCCGTCGTAGGCCGGAATGAAGCTCGGGAAGATGAACTCGCCGCGCGCGCCCGCCACCATGTCCGCATCGGCGGCGGACGCCA
>JACQPS010000221.1 GCA_016207445.1 Gemmatimonadota bacterium
GTCTCCCACTGCCTGGTCTACGAGCTGCGCCGCGCCGACCTGGAGGAGGTCGCCGCGGTCTGCCCCACGATTCAGACCGTGCTCGAGGCGACCTATCGCGAGCGCAGCGCGATCTTCGACCCGTCGTTCCCCGCCGACTAGAACGGACCGCCGTTCGTGGTACCGCCGTTCGTGGTACCGCCTTCCGTGGTACCGCCTCTCGCGGTACCGCCTTCCGTGGTACCGCCTTCCGTGGTGCCGCCTTCCGTGGTGCCGCCTTCCGTGGTGCCGCCTTCCGTGGTGCCGCCTTCCGCCGCATAGCCAGCGAGTGGTATAAACGGCTGGCATCTTCTATATTTTCGCGTTTACGCCAACGCGAAACGCGTCACGAGCCGAAATGACCGACTCCCCCCGCTACGATCCCGCCTCGCTCGAGGCGAAGTGGCAGCGGCGCTGGGCCGAGCGCGGCACCAACGTCTACACGGACGACGAGCTGCGGACGGCGCCTCGCCCCTTCTTCAATCTCATGATGTATCCCTACCCGTCCGCGGAGGGGCTGCACGTCGGCAATGTGTATGCGTTCACGGGCGCGGACATCTACGGCCGCTGGAAGCGGCTGCAGGGGGAGGATGTGTTCGAGCCGATCGGCTTCGACGCCTTCGGCATCCACTCGGAGAATTTCGCGCTCAAGGAAGGGATTCACCCCACCGAGCTGATCCCGCGCAACATCCGCAACTTCACGCGGCAGCTCAGGCGGATGGGCGCGATGTACGACTGGAATCATACGGTCGACACGACGGACCCGCGCTACTACCGCTGGACGCAGTGGATCTTCCTGCAGCTGTACAAGGCCGGCCTGGCCGAGAAGCGCCGCGCGCCCGTGAACTGGTGCCCGAGCTGCAAGACCGTGCTCGCGAACGAGCAGGTCATCGCCGGCGAGTGCGAGCGCTGCGGCACACCCGTCGAGCAGCGCTTCCTCGAGCAGTGGTTCTTCCGGATCACGCAATACGCGCAACGCCTGCTCGACAACCTCGCCTGGATCGACTGGTCGGAGACGACCAAGCGCGCGCAGGAAAACTGGATTGGACGGAGCGAGGGTGCGCTCATCCGGTTCCCGATCGTTGCTCGGGCGCGGGCTCGGGCTCGGGCTCGGAATTCCGATCCTGGTGCGGCAGGCGAAGCCAGAGCCGCACGCCCCCAGTCCGCGCCCGAGCCCGAGCCCGCAATCGAGGTCTTCACCACCCGTCCCGATACGCTCTTCGGCGCGACCTTCATGGTGCTCGCTCCCGAGCACCCGCTCGTGGACCGGGTGACCGCGCCGGAGCAGCGCGCGCTGGTCGAGACCTATCGCGCGCACGTGACCACGGTGGACCTGGTCACGCGCAAGAAGGTCGAGCTGGAGAAGACCGGCGTCTTCACGGGCGGCACCTGCCGGAATCCCGCGACCGGCGAGGAGATTCCGATCTGGATCGCCGACTACGTGCTGATGGAGTACGGCACCGGGGCGATCATGGCCGTACCCGGCCACGATGAGCGTGACTTCGAGTTCGCCAGCAAGTTCGCGCTGCCGATCCGCCGCGTGGTCGCGGGCGAAGAGGATCACGAAGGCGCGATGCACCAGGCGTTCGTCGGCGAAGGCGTTCTGGTCAACTCGGGCCAGTTCACCGGGCTGCGTTGGGACGAGGCGAAGCGCGCGATCACGGCCTGGCTTCAGGAGCGGGGCCTGGGCGAGGCGCGCACGAGCTACCGGCTGCACGACTGGTGCATCTCGCGCCAGCGCTACTGGGGGCCGCCCATCCCGATCATCTATTGCGACCGCTGCGGCACGCTCCCGGTCCCGGAGCAGGATCTTCCGGTCGTGCTGCCGTACGTCGAGGACTACCGGCCGGACGAGAGCGGGCTCAGCCCGCTCGCGCGCGTGGAGGGGTGGTACCGCGTGCCGTGCCCGGAGTGCGGCGGCGAGGCGAGGCGTGAGACCGACGTGAGCGACACCTTCCTGGACAGCGCCTGGTATTTCCTGCGTTACCCGTCGGCCAACCGCGACGATGTCATTTTCGACCCGGAGCTCACGCGCAAGTGGCTCCCCGTCGACATGTACATCGGGGGCGAGGAGCACGCGGTGCTGCACCTGATGTACAGCCGCTTCATCACCATGGCGTTGCACGACCTGGGCTGGCTCGACTTCGAGGAGCCGTACGAGAAGTTCCGCAAGCACGGCCTGATCATCCGGGAAGGTGCGAAGATGTCGAAGAGCCGCGGCAACGTCGTGATCCCGGACGAGTACATCGAGCAGTACGGCGCGGACACCTTTCGCACCTACCTCATGTTCCTGGGTCCGTACCAGGAGGGCGGTGACTTCCGCGAGCTCGGCATCCAGGGGCCGTACGGGTTCCTGCGGCGGGTGTGGGACACGGTCGCGGCCGACGAGCTCGGGGAGGAGCCGCTCGCGGCCGAGCTCGAGCGACGCCTGCACGCCACCATCCAGAAGGTGACCGACGACATCGGCAGCTTGAACTACAACACCGCCATCGCGGCGATGATGGAGTACCTGAACGCGGTGCGCGAAGGCGGCCGTCGCGCCAACCGGGCCGAGGTCGAGCCGCTCGTCGTGCTGCTCGCGCCCTTCGCGCCGCACCTCGCGGAAGAGCTCTGGCAGCGGCTCGGGCACTCGGACAGCCTGTTCGAGGGCGCCCACTGGCCCGCGTACGACCCGGACAAGGCCGTCGCCGACGTCGTCGAGCTGATCGTCCAGGTGAATGGCAAGGTGCGCGCGCGCCTCACCGTCCGCCGCGGCCTGGCCGAGGAGGAAGTGCGCGCCGCCGCGCTGGCCGACGAGAACGTGCGCCGCCACATCGACGGCAAGCAGATCCGGAAGGCCGTGTTCGTGCCGGACCGCTTGCTGAACCTGGTTGTGGGGTGAGTCCGCGGCAGTTGATCCGTGGCGGAATTCCGCTAAATTTCGAGGGTCGCCACGGCACGCGCGCAGGCCCGCGTAAGCTTGACAGCGGCGCTCGCGACGGTTAACTTATTTTTCTTGCTGACGCGGGGTGGAGCAGTCTGGTAGCTCGCCGGGCTCATAACCCGGAGGTCGCGGGTTCAAATCCCGCCCCCGCTACTCGAGGCCACGAA
>JACQPS010000211.1 GCA_016207445.1 Gemmatimonadota bacterium
GCCGTGGCGCTGGCCGGCATTCCGCTAGCCGTGGCCTCGTCCCGCGACGTGAACGCGGCCAGTGCCGACATTCTGGTCTCGTACAGGAACTTCGGCGAGGTCACGCTCTGGGGCGGCGACCTCGCGATCGAAGCGCTCCTGTCGAATCAGTGGACCGCCGCGGTCAGCGGCTCGTTCGCGAGCGATCATTTCTTCAAGGACAAGCAAGACACGAACGATGAGATCGTCGCGCTGAACGCGCCCAAGTTCAAGGGCAGCGCGTCGCTGGGGTACCGGAACACCGGGCTGGGCTTCAACGGCGAGATCCGGGTCCGCCACATTGGCGAGTTCCCGGTGAACTCGGCGCCGTTCATCGGCATAAAGTGCATCGTGGGCGAGAAGGGGATCCAGGCCTCGGACGACGACGAGCCCTGCGTGCAGGCCTACACCCTCGTGGATCTCACGCTGGGCTACCGCCTGCCGATGGTGCGCCGGGTTTCCGCGCAGCTCGCCGTCCAGAACCTGTTCGACAAGAAGTACCAGAGCTTCCTGGGCGTTCCTGAAATCGGCCGCTTCGGGCTGCTCCGGCTCAACTACCAGTTCTGATCGTCCGCGGCGAAAAGGCGAGGGGCCGATCCCGTTTCGGGATCGGCCCCTCGCTCTTTCTGGCCCACGCGGCGGCTCAGCTGGTCACCGCCGTGAGCAACTCGCGCGCGTGCTCCAGACTCGTCGTGCTCTCCGGATCCCCGCCCAGCATTCTCGCCAGCTCGCGTACGCGTTCCTCGCCGCCGAGCTCCAGCAGGCGGGGAAAGGTCGTCCCCTCGTGCTCGAGCTTCTCGACCAGGAGATGGTGGTGCGCGCGCGAGGCGATCTGCGGGAGGTGGGTGATGACGAAGACCTGATGGCGCTCGGCCACCCGGCGCAGCTCGTCCCCTACCTGCAGCGCGACGCGTCCGCCGATGCCGACATCGATCTCGTCGAAGACGAGCGTGGGGATCCGATCCAGCCGCGCCAGGATGGTCTTGAGCGCGAGCATGATGCGGGAGAGCTCGCCCCCGGAAGCCACGCGGGCCAGCGCGCGGGCCTCGAAGCCCACGTTGAGGGCGACGCGGAACTCCACTGTCTCCGCGCCCTCGGCCCCGATGGCATCGAGCGGAGCGAGCGCCAGCTCGAAATGGCCGCCCGCGAGACCGAGCTCCGGCAGGATCTTCATGACCTCGGCGGCCAGCCGCTCGGCCGCCTTGCGGCGGCGCCGGGTCAGCTTGCCGGCCAGGCCCTCGAGCGCCTGCCGCGCTTCTGCTTCTTCTTGCTCCAGTGTCTGCCGATCGAGGGCCGCCCCCTCGAGCAGGTCCAGCTCCTCGCGCGCACGCCGCCCGGTGGCGAGCACGTCCTCGAGCGTGGGGCCGTACTTTCCCTTGAGACGGAACAGCAGGTCCTGGCGCCGGCGGATCGCATCCAGACGCGCGGGGTCGTGCTCCACCGCGCGGGAGTAGTCTCCCATGCGCCGGCCCAGCTCTTCCAGGTTGTAATACGCGCTCTCGAGCAGCTCGCGCGCATCGGCCGCCGCGGGATCGATGCGCAGCAGCTGCTCGAGCACGCGCCGCAGCTCGCCCAGCCGGGCGGTCACCGCCTCTTCGGCCGCGTACAACGCGGAGTACAGTCGTCCGGACAGCTTGACCAGGTCCTCGGAGTGCTCCAAACGCCGGGCCTCATCCTCCAGCCGTTGGTCCTCGCCTTCCTCGATCCTGGCGCGCTCGATCTCCTCGACCTGAAAACGCAGGAAGTCCGCACGCTGCTCGATCTCGCGGCGGCGCCGGTCCAGCTCCTCGAGCTGGCGGCGAGCGCGGGAGAGACGCTCGTGGGCGGCGCGCACCTGGGCGGCGAGATCGGCGGCGTCGCCGTAGGCGTCCAGAATCGCGCGCTGCTCCTCGGCGTGCAGCAGCGTCTGGTGCTCGTGCTGGCCGTGCAGATCGACGAGCTGGCGGCCGAGCGCTCCCAGGAACGAGGTGGTGGCGGGGGAGCCGTTCACCCACGCGCGATTGCGCCCGCCGACCGCGACTTCGCGCCGCAGCATGAGCAGCCCGTCCTCGGGCTCGAGCGCCTGCTCCGCGAGCAGGCGCTCGACCTCGGCATTGCCTGCCACGTCGAAGACCCCTTCGACCGTGGCCCGCTCCGCACCCGTGCGCACGAGGTCCGCGGAGGCGCGCTCCCCCAGCAGCAGCGCGAGCGCGCCCACCACGATGGACTTCCCCGCCCCGGTCTCGCCGGTGAGGACGTTCAGGCCGGGCTCGAGGCGGACGGAGAGCCGTTCAATGATCGCGTAGTTCTGGATGCGCAACTCGAGCAACATGAGCTCTAGCTAAGCGGGCGGGGCGCGGCGGCGCCATAGCTCAACGCGCCCCCTCCCCCTCGATGCCCCAGGCCAGCTTGCGGCGCAGCGTGGAGAAGAAGCTCTGCCCGGGAAAGCGCACGAGCGGCACGCTGGCCGCCCCCCGGCGCACGACCAGCTTGTCTCCCGCCTGGAGGGCCTCGCCTTCCTGTCCATCCACGGTGAGCACGAGCTCCTCGCTCGGGGACAGAACCTGAACCGTGATGGTTTCGGTCGCGGGCAGCACGAGCGGTCGGACGGCGAGCGTGTGTGGGCAAATCGGCGTCGCCAGGATGCATTCGACGGCGGGAACCACGATGGGGCCGCTGGCCGAGAGCGAGTAGGCGGTCGAGCCGGTGGGCGTGGCGAGGATGATGCCATCGGCGCTGTAGCTGCCGACCTCCTCGGCCGGATCCCCGACGAAGACGGCCAGGCGGATCACGCGCGCGAAGCCGCCCTTGTGCAGCACGGCGTCATTGAGGGCGACGTAGGCGGCCCCCGGCCGCCGGCCGTTGACGACCCTGGCTTCGAGCGTGAAGCGCTGATCGAGCCAGAAGTCGCCCGCGAGCAAGCGCTCCAGGGAAACGCGCAGCTCGCCCGGTGCAATGGACGTGAGAAAGCCCAGATATCCCAGGTTCACTCCCAGCACGGGCGTATGATGCGGCGCGACCAGACGCGCGCCGCGGAGCAGCGTGCCGTCGCCGCCGAAGGTGAGCAGGAGATCGACCGTGTCGGGACGAAACTCACCGGCGCCGGGCACGAGCGTGCGGAGCGGCTCCTCGGCCGAGAGCTCCAGGTGCTGGGCGTCGGCGAAGTGGCGCACGGTGGCGAGCGCGCTGTCGAGCCCCGGGTACCCGGCCCGGCCCACCAGGCCGATGCGGCGAAAGCGGGACGGGACGCCCGCCATCACGCCGTTTCCCGTGCCGCGGCCAGACTGCCGGCCTCGGCCAACGCGCGGGCGCGCGCCGCGATGCCCGGTGGCACGAGTCCCACCTCTTCCAGCTGCTCGCCGCGGTTCGCGTGCTGGATGATCCGGTCCGGCACACCCGCGACCTCGAGGTGCAGGCCGCCGCGCCCCAGCCGGGGCGCCAGGTGCGCCGCCAGCGTGGCGCCGAAGCCGTTCACGATGGTGCCTTCCTCGACGGTCAGCAGTGCCGTGTGCCGGTCGAGTACCCAGGCGAGCGTCGCCTCGTCCCAGGGCTTGAGAAAGCGGCAGTTCACGACCGTCGCATCCAGACCCTCGGCCTCGAGCAGGCGCGCCGCCTCGAGCGCGGGCAGCACCATGGTGCCGACCGCCAGCAACGCCAGGTCGCGCCCGCGCCGCACCACTTCCCAGGTGCCGTACGCCACCGCCGGAATCTCGCCGAGCGGTGGCACGGGGGCGGGGACGCTGTCGCGCGGGTAGCGCAGCGAGAACGGCCCGCGCGCCTCCGCCACGCCCAGCCGGAGCAGGGCGAGCATCTCCGCACCATCCTTGGGTGCGGTCACCGTGAAGTTCGGTACAGCCAGCAGATAGGCGATGTCGTAGAGTCCCATGTGCGTGGGACCGTCGTTCCCCACCAGGCCGGCCCGGTCCAGCGCGAACACGACCGGAAGGTTCTGCACCGCCACGTCGTGAATGATAGAGTCGTATGCGCGCTGGAGGAACGTCGAGTAGATCGCGGCGACCGGACGCACCCCTTCCGTCGCCAATCCCGCGGCGAAGGTGACGCCGTGCGCCTCGGCAATGCCCACATCGAAGAAGCGCTCCGGGTAGGCATCACCAAAGGTCCCGGTCCCGGTTCCACCGGGCATCGCCGCCGTGATCACGACCAGGTCGCGGCGCTCGGCGCCCAGCTCGACCAGCCCTTTCCCGAACACGTTCGTGTAGGCCGGCAGCGCGCCCTTCTTCTTCGCCATCTCGCCGCTGATCTTGTCGAAGGGTGTGGCGCCATGCCAGACGACCGGGTTCGCCTCTGCGAGCGGGTACCCCTTGCCTTTGCGGGTCAGCACGTGCACCAGGCGCGGCCCCTTCATCCGCTTGACGCTGGCGAGCGTCGCGACGAGCGCGTCCAGATCGTGCCCATCCACCGGGCCCACGTAGCGGAAGCCGAGCTCCTTGAACAGCATGCCGGGCACGAGCAGGTTGAGCACGCTCTCCTCGACCTTGCCCGCCAGCGATTCCATCACCTCGCCAATCGACGACGGCGCCTGTTGCAGCAGGTGCTTCACCTCCTCGCGCACGCGGTTGTAGACCGGGTTCGTCACCACGCGCGTGAGGTAGCGATGGATCGCACCCACGTTGCGCGAGATCGACATCTCGTTGTCGTTCAGGATGACGATCAGGTCGCGGTCGGTGTGCCCCGCGTTGTTCAACCCTTCGTAGGCCAGGCCGCAGGTCATGGCGCCGTCGCCGATGACCGCGACGACCTGGAAGTCCTCGCCTTTCAGGTCACGCGCGGTCGCGATCCCGAGCGCCGCGGCGATGGAGGTGGCCGCGTGGCCGGCGCCGAAGACGTCGTATTCCGATTCTTCCCGGCGCAGGAACCCGGAGGGGCCGTCCTTGAGGCGGATGCGCGGAAAGGCGGCATTACGGCCGGTGAGCAGCTTGTGCGGGTAGCCCTGATGTCCCACGTCCCAGAGCAGGCGGTCGCGGGGCGTGTCGAAGACGTAGTGGAGCGCGATCGTGAGCTCGACCACGCCGAGGCCGGGCGCGAAATGGCCGCCGACCTTGCTGATCACGTCGATCATGCGCTCGCGCAGCTCGCGCGCGAGCGCCGGCAGCTCCGCCGGCGGGATCTGCCGGAGATCGGCCGGTGATGCGATGCGGTCCAGAAGCGGCACGTCGTCCTCCTCGGGCTCCGGTCAGCGCTCGCGCTCGGCGGCGAAGCGGGCCAGCGCGACTAGCTCGGGGGTGTCGATCCCGGCTCGCTCGAGCGCCTGCACCGCGGCTTCCGCCTCTGCGCGGGCGCGGCTGCGGGCCACCTCCAGGCCTAGCACCGCTGGAAAAGTGGACTTGGCGAGCTCGCGATCACGGCCGGCCATCTTTCCCAGGACCTCGGTCTGCCCGCTGGCGTCGAGCACGTCATCGGCGATCTGGAAGGCGAGGCCGACGGCGCGTCCGTACTCCGTGATCGCCGCGAGCGCGACCCGGCCGGCGCGCGCCGCGAGCGCTCCCAACCGCAGCGAGGCGACGAGGAGCGCTCCGGTCTTGCGGCGATGGATCGCTTCCAGCGCCGGCAGCTCGACGCTGCGGCCCTCCGCCTGAAGGTCGAGCAGCTGTCCACCGATCATGCCACCCGCGCCGGCGGCCCGGCAGAGCTCGCCGATGAGCGCAGCGCGCTCGGACGCCGACAGGCCGAGCTCCGCCGCGCCGCGCTCGACGGTGCGACAGGCGAGCGGGATCAGTGCGGCGCCCGCGAGCGCCGCCCGCGCTTCACCGAACACACGGTGCGTGGTCGCGCGCCCGCGGCGCAAGTCATCATTGTCCATGCAGGGGAGATCGTCGTGCACCAGCGAGTACGTGTGGATCAGCTCCGTCGCGCAGGCGATGTCACAGCTGCCGGGAGCATCGGCAGGCCCGCCGCAGGCATGGAACGCGGCCAGGCACAAAAGCGGCCGGAGCCGCTTGCCGTCCCCCTCGAGGGAGTAGACCATCGGCTCGGCCAGAGCGGGCGGCAGCTCCGTGCGGACCGTCGCGGCGACGCGCCGGAGCGCCTCCTCGACCCGCGGGCGCGCGCGGGTCAGCAGCTCGGGGGCATCCAGCGTCCGGCCCGCCGTTCTCACTCGTCCGCCCGCCCCATGGGCTCCAGCGTGATGCCGCCGCCCTCCTGGAGCAGACGCTCGATACGCAGCTCGCTCTGCCGGAGCAGCTCCTGGGTCGCGCGCAGGTGCCCGATGCCTTCTTCGAACAACGCGAGCGCCTGCTCCAGCTCCAGGTCCTCGCGCTCCAGCGCCGCCACGATCTCCTCCAGCCGCGCCAGTCGAAACTCCAGCCCGGGCGCCGTGGTCACCTGCTCAGACACCGGTCCCTCCCTCCTCTGGCCGAATCTGCTCGGCATTGCAGGCCACGCTGCCATCGGCCACGCGCAGCCGGAAAGCGCCGCCCGGGGTGAAATCTCGTACCCGGCGCAGAATCCTGCCGACCTCGTCGAGCGGCACCGCGTAGCCGCGCCGGAGCGCGGCCAGCGGCGAGAGCGCCTCCAGCTTGGCGGCCGCGCGCGCCAACCGCTCGTGCCGGCGCTCGACGGCGGCCTGCATCGCCTCGACCAGATCACGCTCCAGGCCGGCGGCGGTAGCGCACCCGGTGCCGTGGCGTCGCCGCAGCGAGTGCTCCAGCCGCAGCGTCAACTCCGACAACTGACGGCTCATGACGACGCCGTCGGGGACGGCGCGTTCCGCCGCGGCCGTGGGCGTGGGCGCCCGCACGTCCGCGACGAGGTCGGCGATCGTCACATCCACCTCGTGCCCCACCGCACTGATGACCGGAATCGAGGAGGCGGCGATCGCACGGGCCACGACTTCCTCGTTGAACGCCCACAGGTCCTCCATCGAGCCGCCGCCCCGCCCCACGATCAGCACGTCGGCCGCCCGCGCGCGGTTGAACAGCCGGATCGCGCGCGCCAGCTCCTCCGCCGCGCCCTCCCCCTGCACCTTCGCCGGACAGAACACGACCCGCGTCCAGGGGGCCCGGCGCTCGATCACGTGCAGGATGTCGTGCAGCGCCGCGCCGACGGGCGAGGTGATCACGCCGACCGTGCCCGGGCAGCGTGGCAGCGGCCGCTTCCGCTCGGGCGCGAGCACCCCCTCGGCCTCGAGCTTCGCGCGCAGCCGCTCGAAGGCGAGGCGCCACAATCCGCCCGCCTGCTGCGCCTCGAGCAGGCGCACGACCAGCTGGTACTCGCCCCGCTTCTCG
This sequence comes from Gemmatimonadota bacterium, assembly GCA_016207445.1. Taxonomy (GTDB): domain Bacteria; phylum Gemmatimonadota; class Gemmatimonadetes; order Longimicrobiales; family RSA9; genus JACQPS01. Next base: position 7,242 of record JACQPS010000211.1, read on the forward strand.
TAGACGGTCAGGCCACCCAGCGCGCGCACCTGCATCCCCTCCTCGGGGTCCGTGGGCAGCCGTTGCGCGTCGGCGCGAAACATGGCGCAGCGGAGCTGGGCGTACTTGTCCCGCAGCGTGAAGTAGCAGTGGCCGGACGGATGCCGCTTCCAGCCGCTCACTTCGCCCCCGACCCAGAGCGGCGGCAGCGAGCCTTCCAGGATCTGGCGGGCGAGTGCGTTCACCTGCGACACCGTGTAGGCCGCGCCGCCGGCCGGCTCCTCCGCCGGCGGCCGCCGCCCCGGCGCCGGAGCAGGTTGCGCCCCACTGAACAGATCGAGGTTCATGGCCGCCCGTCCGCCTCCAGCCGCCGGGCTGCTTCCAGGGTGTTTCGCAGCAGCATGGTGATGGTCATGGGTCCTACACCGCCGGGCACGGGCGAGATCGCCTCGGCCACCTGCGCGACTTCGTCGAACGCCACGTCGCCGACCAGGCGGTAGCCACGTCCCGAGCCCGGGTCGTCCACCCGGTTCACGCCCACATCGATGACCACCGCCCCCGCCCGCACCATGTCCCGCGTGACGAGCCCCGGCCGACCCACGGCCGCGATCAGAATCTCCGCCTCACGCGTCACCGCCGCCAGGTCGCGCGTCCGGCTGTGCGCCACCGTGACCGTGGCGTTGCCGCCGCGCCCCGTGCGCAGCAGCAGCAGCGCGAGCGGACGGCCCACAATGTTCGACCGACCCACGATCACCACGCGGCGGCCGGCCGGATCGTACCCTGAGCGCAGGAGCATCTCGACCACTCCCGCAGGCGTGCACGGGGGCAGCACATCCGGATCCCCCATCGCGAGCCGGCCCACGTTGACCGGGTGAAACCCGTCCACATCCTTGGCGACGTCGACCCGCTCCAGCACCCGCCTCGTAGCGATCTGCGCCGGCAGCGGCAACTGGACCAGAATACCGTGCACCCTGGGGTCGGCGTTGAGCTGCTCCACCAGCCGCAGCAGGTCCGCCTCGGCCACGGTCTCCGGCAGGTCGATGCGCGCCGAGTAGAAGCCGGCGGCGGCCGCCGCCTTCTCCTTCATGCGCACGTAGACCTCGCTGGCGGGATGGTTGCCGACAAGAACGGCGGCGAGTCCCGGGGCGCGCCCCGCGCGCTCCCGGAACCGCGCCGCCTCGGCGGCGATCTCCGCCCGCATGGTCTCGCTCAGCTCGGTCCCGCTGATGATCCGCGCCATGCGCGCCTGGCTGTCATCACCGCGCGAAATCCACCGCCCGCGTCTCCCGGATCACGATCACCTTGATCTGGCCCGGGAACTGGAGCTCGTCCTCGATGCGCCGCGCGATCTGCTCCGTCAGCGCCGCCGCACGCGCGTCGTCGATGCGTTCCGGATCGACCATGATCCGAATCTCGCGACCCGCCTGGATCGCGAAGCACCGCTCGACGCCCGGGAAGCTCTGCGCGATCTGCTCCAGCTTTTCCAGCCGTTTCACGTACGTCTCGAACATCTCGCGGCGCGCGCCGGGGCGCGAGCCGCTGATCGCATCCGCCGCCGTGACCAGAAACGTCTCCGGGTAGCGGTGCGGCTCCTCGTCGTGGTGCGCCTTGATCGCGTTCAGCACCTGGTCCGGCTCGCCGTGCTTCTTGCACAGCTGCCAGCCCAGCTCGACGTGCGTGCCCTCGTGCTCGTGCGTGAGACCCTTGCCGATGTCGTGCAGCAAGCCCATGCGCCTGGCCATGGTCACGTTCAACCTCAGCTCGCCCGCCATGTTGCCGGCCAGGATCGCGACCTCCTTGGCGTGCAGCAGCTGGTTCTGCCCGTAGGAGGTCCGGTACTTGAGCCGGCCGAGCACCTTGACCAGCTCGGGGTGGACGCCGTGCACGCCCAGCTCGTACAACACCTCCTCGGCCGCGCGGATCATCGCCTCATCCACTTCTTTCCGGCTCCTCTCGACGACGTCCTCGATGCGGCCGGGGTGGATGCGCCCGTCCGCCACGAGCTTCTCCAGGCTGATGCGGGCCGTCTCGCGACGGATCGGATCGAAGCCGGAGAGGATGACCGCCTCCGGCGTGTCGTCGATGATGACGTCGACGCCGGTCGCCTGCTCGAAGGCGCGGATGTTGCGGCCCTCCCGTCCGATGATGCGGCCCTTCATCTCGTCGGACGGCAAGCTCACGACCGAGACCGTGCTCTCCGCCGTATGGTCCGCCGCGATGCGCTGGATCGCGAGGGCGACGATGTTCTTCGCCTCCCGTTCCGCCTCGCGGCGCGCGTTCTCCTTGATCTCACGGACCAGGTTGGCCGCGTCCGCGCGCGCCTGCTCCTCGAACTGCTGCATCAGCTTCTGCCTGGCTTCCTCGGCGCTCATACCGGCGAGCGCCTCGATGCGGCGGCGGGCCTCGAGCGCGAGCCGCTCGTACTCCTGGCCGCGCGTCTCGACGTCGGCGGTCCGCGCCTCGAGCGCCTTCTCCCGCTCGGCGAGGCCCCGCTCCTTCTGATCCAGAATGTCGTACTTGCGGTCCAGCGCCGTGAGGCGCTCCTCCACCCGCCGCTCGGAGCGCTCGAGCTCCTCACGCCGCCGCGCCTCCTCCCGCTCCCACTCCTGTTTCGCCTGGTAGGCCGCTTCTTTCCCCGCGAGCTCCGCGGCCTTGCGGACACCCTCCGCATCCTGCCGGGCAGCCGAGCGGATGCGTTCGGCCTCGTGTTCGGCGCTGGCCTTCGCTCGCTTCAGCCGCAGCCGCTCGCCCCAGCGACCGAACACCAAGCCGAGCACGGCCGCGGCGAGCGCCGCGCCGAGCAACAGCATCGTATTCATGGATAGCTCCGAAAGGGCGCCCGCAGGCACCCGAGGTAGGCAACCCCTGTCTACAGTGGGAGTTGTGCGGCCGGGCCGCACGCACTCCCCGCGGGGAGGAAACTAGCGGCTGTTACGGAAGCGACGCAAGATCTTCCGCGCCCAGGACGGACTCGATGTCACCGGCGAGCTTGCCGGCCAGCCTGGCCACCTCGCGCCGGAGCGCCTCGCTCTCGGAGCGGGCCTGGAGCAGCTGGTCGCTGAGGGACAGGGCGGCGAGAATGGCCACCTTGTGCGCCTCCACCAGCGAGCCCTGCTTCAGGATCTCCGAAATCGTCCGATCGACGAGAGTGGCGCACTCGCGCGTGTATTCGGGCGTGGCCTCCGCCCGGATCGTGTATTCGTCGCCCGCGATAGTGACGGTGACGACGGATTTGGGCTGGGTCTCGCTCACCGCTCCCCCTCGAGAAATTGCAGCCGCGCCAGAAGGCGCCGCACGCCCCCGCGCGCCTCGTCGAGTCGCTGGCGGACGCGCCGGTTCTCCTCGTTCAGCACCTCGAGCCTTTGACTGAGCGCCAGCGGATCGAGGCGGCCGGAGGCGACGTCGCGCAGCGCCGCCTCCAGCTCTCGTACCCGCTTCTCGGCCGCGCGCGCGCGGCGGTCGATGCCGCGATAGGCCTCGAGCAGGCGCCGGATGGCGAGCTCCAGGCGGTCCAGCTCCGCCGGCGTCGCCACGCGCTCCCTAGGCGCGGAGCTGGACACCGAATTCCTCCCTGAGCCGATCCACGACGCGTGCCACGACGTCGTCGACTTCCCGGTCCGTGAGCGTCCGGTCGGGCGCCCGGAACCTCAACCGGTAGGCGATGCTCCGCTGGCCCTCGGAAATGCCAGGCCCACGATACAGGTCGAACGGCGCCACGTACTCGAGCTGCCGGCCGGCGGCGGCGCGGATCGCCGCTTCGATCGCCGCGGCCGCTTGATCGTCACGCACGACCAGCGCGAGGTCCCGTTCCACCGCGGGGAAGGCCGGGAGCGCGCGCAACACTGGCGGCTCCCGCACCGCCATCTCGGGCGACAAGCGCACCTCCAGCGCCCAGATGGGATCCGCCCAGGCGGGAGCATCGACCGCCTCCGCCGCGACCCGTCCTCCCCAGCCGACCTGCCCCCGATCGTCTCGAAGTTGGAACGCGAGCTCGTCCACGACCGCGACGGCGCCACGGGCCCGATCGCCGCTCCCCGGTACGACGGCGGCGGAACCCAGGCCCAGCACGCGCGCGAGCTCGAGCAGCAGGGCCTTCAGATCCCAGACATCGAAGGCCGCCGTCGCTTCGCTCCAGTGCGGCGGCAGGCGCGCGCCCGTGAAGACCGCGGCGAGGTGCGTCGCCTCGCGGGGCGGCTGGCCCGCGGGCGACGGTTGGAATACCGTGCCGATCTCGAACAGCCGCACGTGCCGTGCGCCCCGCGTGAAGTTGTGCTCGAGCCGGTGCAGGAGTCCCTTCGCGATCGAGGCGCGCAGCCACGCCTCCGCCTGAGACAGAGCGTTCAGCAGTGCGACGTCGCCCTCCCCCTCCGACGCGAAGGAGGCGCTGCGCGCCTCCAGGAATCCTCGCGCGACGAGCAGGGTGCGCAGGCGATCCTCGAGCTGCGCCATCGGATCATCCGGCACCACGCTCGGACGAAAGGCGCGCAGCTCGTCCGCGAACTGGTCGTACCCGTGCCGCCGCGCCACCTCCTCGATGAGATCGATCTCACGCGTGACGTCGTACCAGCGATGGCCGGGGACCCGGAAGTGCACGGCGTCCCCCACGCGACCCACGGCCCGGAACCCCAGCGGCTCCAGGTAGCGCGTGACGCCGCCCTCGTCGAAGTCTGCCCCCAGGACCTGCGAGACGCGCGCGGGGCGGAGCCCGACCACGGGCGCCGCCCGCGGCTGCGGGTGCAGGTCCACGGCCACGGACTCCACTCGACCGCCCGCGACCGCGACGATGAGCGCGAGCGCACGCCGGGTCGCCCGCTCCATGCCCTCGGGATCGACGCCCCGCTCGAAGCGGTAGCTGGCATCCGTCGAGAGCCCCAGTGCGCGTGCGGACCGCCGGATCGTCTTGGGCTCGAACAGCGCGCACTCCAGGAAGACGTTGCGCGTGGCACTCGTGACCTCGCTCTCCGCGCCGCCCATCACGCCTGCCACCGCGCAGGCGCGCTCCGCATCCGCGATCACCAGCAGCTCCTCGTGCAGCACGCGCTCCTCTCCATCCAGCGTGCGCATGCGCTCGTCCGCGCGCGCCCGCCGGATCACGACCGCGGGTCCGCGCAGCCGGTCCAGGTCGAAGGCGTGCAGCGGCTGGCCCAGCTCGAACAGCACGTAGTTGGTCGCATCGACCACGTTGTTGATGGGCCGCAGCCCCACGGCGCGCAAGCGCGCGGCCAGCCATTCCGGTGGCGGACCGACCGAGACGTCGCGGATCACCGCGCCCAGGTAGCGCGGGCAGCCGCGCGCGTCGTCCAGCACCACGCGTACACCGCCCGTGCTCTCTTCGCGGGCAGCCACGACGAAGCGGATCTGCTCGTCGAGCGCGGCGAGTGGGGCCCCCGCACTGCCATCCTCGAGCGACGGGAAGCCGGCGAGACGCAGGCCCGCTTCCCCGCCCGGCGCGAGCTCGCGGGCCACGCCGTAGTGCGAGAGCAGGTCCGGCCGATTCGGCGTCACGTCCAGGAGGAGCCGGACGTCGTTGAGCTCGAGCGCCTCCGCGAACGGCTCGCCCGGCGTGAAACGGCCGTGCAGCTCCAGGATGCCGGTGTGGTCGCGGCCCAGGCCCAGCTCGCGCTCGCTGCACAGCATGCCGTGGCTCACGACGCCGCGGATCTTCGCCGCCCGGATCTCGAGGCCCCCCGGCAGCGTCGCGCCGACCGGCGCGAACGGATAGTACGCCCCCGCCCGTACGTTGGGCGCGCCGCACACGACTTGCAGCCGGGTGGCTTGCCCCGCGTCCACCTCGCAGAGCGTGAGTCGATCGGCGTTCGGATGGCGTTGGACCCGCTCCACCCGGGCGATGACGACGCCCGCGAGCTGGTCGCCGAGCGCGACCAGCGCATCGACCGGCGCACCGACCATGGCGAGCCGTTCCGCGACCCGCGCGGGTGCATCCTCCAGCTCCGGCGCGAGCGCGCGCAGCCAGCGGTAGCTGACGTTCATCTCACGCGAACTGCTCGAGGAAGCGCACGTCCGCCTCGTAGAGCATGCGGATGTCCGCGATCCCGTAGCGCACCATCGCGACCCGGGCCGGGCCCATCCCGAACGCGAAGCCGGTGTAGCGCTCGGCGTCGTACCCCACATTCTCGAAGACGGCCGGGTGCACCATGCCCGCGCCCATGATCTCGAGCCACCCCGTGCCCTTGCACGTGCTGCAGCCCGAGCCGCCGCAGAGGATGCAGCTCACGTCGACCTCGGCACTGGGCTCCGTGAACGGGAAGAACGACGGCCGGAACCGCACGGTCGCGCGGCGCCCGAAGAGCCGGCGCGCGAACTCGGCCAGCGTCGCCTTCAAGTCCACGAAGCTCACGCCCTGGTCCACGGCCAACCCCTCGATCTGCTCGAAAGCCGGCGCGTGCGAGGCATCGAACGGGTCGCGCCGGTACACCAGCCCCGGCACGACCACGCGGATCGGAGGCTGGAACGCCTGCATGGTCCGGATCTGAACCGGCGAGGTGTGGCTGCGCAGCAGGATGCCGTCGGACACGTAGAACGTGTCGTGCAGGTCCGCCGCCGGATGGTCCAGCGGAGTATTCAGCGAGATGAAGTTGTACCAGTCGGTCTCCGCCTCGGGGCCTCGCACGCGCGTGAAGCCGAGCGACTGAAAGACCCGGCAAATCTCGTCGATGACCAGCGTGACCGGGTGGCGTGCACCGGCCCACTGGTCCCGACCCGGCAGGGTGAGATCGACGCCGGGCACGCGCGCCGCACCGGCGCCGAGCTCCGCCGCGCGCGCCCCGAGCAGCTCGGTCAGCGCGCTCTTCACCCGGTTGGCCGCCGCGCCCAGCGCGGGCCGCTCCTCCACCGCGATCTCGCCCAGCCGACGCAGCACAGCGGTGAGCCGCCCCTCCTTTCGTCCGAGCAGCCGGATGCGGATGCCCTCGAGCGCGTCCGTCGTGGTGGCGTCGGCGATGGCGGCGCGCGCCTCCCGCTCCAGCGCCTCCAGGTCGCGGAGCAGCTCACTCGCTTGCTTCATTCTTCTGCTCGCTGGAAGCGGGACAGATCCTCGTTGCGCCCGGCGACCAGCACCACGTCCCCAGGTTCGACCAAGGTGTCGGTTGCGGGCGAGACGACGACCTCGCCGGACACGCCCGCGTCACCGCGGCGGCGCAGCGCCACCACGGTGATCCCGAAGCGACGCCGCACGTCCGCCGCGCCGAGGGAGCGGCCCACCAGCACCCGCGGCGCCGCCATCTCCAGCAGTGAGGCGTCGCGCGAAAGATCGATGTGCGAAATGATGGAGGAATCGGCCGCGATCTGCCGGGCGACGCGCTCGCCCATGTCGCGCTCCGGGAACAGGATCTCCTCGGCGCCCAGACGGCTCAGGATCCGGCCCTGCTGCAGCGAATTGATCTTCGCGATGATCCGGCGCACCCCCAGCTCGCGCAGCACCAGGGTGCACAGAATCGAGGCCGTCAGATCGCCGATGGTATTGAAGACGATGTCGTAGCGGGCGATGTGCAGCGACTCCAGGGCGGCGCGTTCGGTGGCATCCGCCTGCACCGCCTCGGCCACCTCCGCGCCGACGGCCTCGACCAGTGCCAGGCTCTGATCGACCGCCAGCACGTGGTGCCCCATCGCCGCCAGCGTGCGGGCGATGGCGGAGCCGAACAGGCCGAGGCCGATGACCGCGTACGTCGCGTGCGCCGTCACGGATCGGTCGGAGCCGCGGCCGGCGCGGCTCCGCCTCGCTTCAGCCGAGCTGCGCCTTGGCGCGGCGAACCAGCTCGCCGAAGGCCTGCGGATCGCGCACGGCCAGATCCGCGAGCACCTTCCGGTTCACCTCGACACCGGCCTGCTTCAGGCCATTCATGAACCGGGAGTAGTTGAGCTCGCGGTCCTGCTCCCGGACGGCCGCGTTGATGCGCGTGATCCACAGCCGACGGAACTGCCGCTTGCGCTGCTTGCGATCGCGGTACGAGTACTGCCAGCCCCGCTCGACCGCATTCTTGGCGATCCGCCACAGCTTGGAGCGGGCGCCCCAGTAGCCTTTGGCCGCCTTCAGGTACCGCTTCTTCTTGCGGTGCCGGGCGACCGCGTTGGTTGCACGGGCCATTGCTCACCTCGCCAGAAGCCGCTTCACCCGCCGCAGGTCGCCCCTCGCCACCAGGTCCGACTTGCCGAGCTGACGCTTCCGCTTGGGCGCCTTCTTGGTCAGGATGTGGCTCTTGTTGGCATGGCGCCGCTTCAACTTCCCGCGGCCGGTCAGCTTAAAGCGCTTCGCCGCGCTCTTGTTGGTCTTCATCTTGGGCATGGCTTCGTCTCCACGAAACGGCGCAGCCGTTTCGTGGAGCCTCGTTCCGGTCGCTCCGCAGGTCAGCGCCGCGGAGTAATGACCATGGTCATGTTGCGGCCCTCGAGTGTCGGCTCCGCTTCGATCTTGCCGAGATCATCCAGGACCTGCGCCACGCGCATCAGCACCTCACGTCCGAGCTCCGGGTGGGCCATCTGCCGGCCCCGGAACATCATCGTGGCCTTCACCTTGTTGCCCTCCTCGAGGAAGCGCCGGGCGTGGCGGACCTTGAACTCGAAGTCGTGCGCCTCGATCCCGGGGCGGAACTTCACTTCCTTGAGCTGGATCTGATGCTGCTTCTTGCGCGCCTGCCGCGCCTTGCGGGCCTGTTCGTACTTGAACTTCCCGTAGTCCATGATGCGGACCACCGGCGGCCGCGCCAGGGGCGCGACCTCGACCAGGTCCAGCCCCTCGCGCTCGGCCGCGGCCAGCGCCTCGTCCACTGCCATGATCCCCATCTGCGAGCCGTCGGCGCTGATGACCCGGACCGGGCTGATGCGGATCTGGCGGTTGACGCGCACGCGCTTCTCTGTGCTTATGAGCGCTCCCTCCCGTGCGGGGACAACAAAACGGACCCGTTGTCCGCGGGTCCGTTCCATAGCGGTGGCGGCCCCCCGACCCGCTCCGACAAACCGTTTTCGGAGCCGCTTCGTGGTCGGGCGGCCGTCCCCTCCAAGAACCCGGCGGTGCCGCCTGTGCGGACCGAAGGGTGGGGAGGGTGGAACCCCTCCCGCTTCCCGAAACTTCGACCGCGAAAGCTAGATGCCGCCGCGACCGCTGTCAAGACAGGGCGCGGCTTTCCAGCTCCCGTCGCAACCGGGCGATGAGCTCGGGCCGGGGCATGACCTCCTGCTTCCGGCCGGTGCCGCGACGCCGGACGGCCACGGTGCCGGCGTCCGCCTCGCGCTTCCCGATCACCGCCATGCAGGGGACCTTCAGCGTCTCCGCCTCGCGGATCTTGTAGCCGAGCGTCTCGGCGCGATCATCCAGATGGGCGCGGATGCCGGAGCGGCGGAGCTGGTCGGTGAGCTCGGCGGCGCTGGCGCGCACGTCGTCGGTGATCGGCAGCACGCGCACCTGCTCGGGCGCGAGCCAGAGCGGGAACGCGCCGGCGTAATGCTCGATGAGTCCGCCCACGAACCGCTCCATGGACCCGAGCAGCGTCCGGTGAATCATGACCGGGCGGTGCGGCTTGTTGTCCGCGCCGATGTACTCGAGCTGGAAGCGCTCGGGCAGGTTGAAGTCCAATTGGAGCGTAGGGCCCTGCCATTCGCGGCCGAGCGCATCGACCAGCTGGATGTCGATCTTGGGGCCGTAGAAGGCGCCCCCACCCTCCTCGACGCGGTAATCCAGGCCGCGCACGTCGAGCACGCGGCGCAGCTCGTCGGTCGCGGCGTCGTACACGGCAGGATCTCCGATCGCCTTGTCGGGGCGCGTCGAGAGCACGACGTGGTACTCGTAGCCGAACGTGGTCATCATGAAGCCGACCAGGTCGAGCAGACGCATGTACTCGTCCCCGATCTGCTCGGGCGTGCAGAAGATGTGCGCGTCATCCTGCGTGAAGCCCCGCACCCGCATCATGCCGTGCAACACGCCGCTGCGCTCGAAGCGATAGCAGGTGCCGAGCTCGGCGTAGCGGATCGGCAGATCCCGGTACGAGCGCGTCTCCGACCGGTAGATCATGATGTGGTTCGGGCAGTTCATCGGCTTCAGCCGGAACCGCTCGCTGCCCTCCTGCTCCATCGGGGCGAACATGTTCTCGACGAAGGTGGGGATGTGCCCGCTGATCCGGTACAGCTCCTCGCTCGCCACGTGGGGCGTGTAGACCAGGTCGTACCCGTTCTCGAGCAGGGTCCGCTTCAGGAACTCCTCGATCGTGTGGCGGATGAGCGCGCCCCGTGGATGCCAGTGAATCAGTCCGGCACCCGCCTCCGGGTGCACGCTGAAGATGCCGAGCTCGCGCCCCAGCCGCCGGTGGTCACGTCGCCTGGCCTCCTCCAGCCGGTGCAGGTACTCTTCGAGATCCTTCTCGGTGAACCAGGCCGTGCCGTAGATGCGCTGGAGCATCTGACGCCGCTCGTCGCCTCTCCAGTAGGCGCCCGCGGCCGACAGCAGCTTGAAGTGCTGGACGGCGCCCGTCGCGGGCACGTGCGGCCCCCGGCACAGGTCCAGGAACGGACCGTTGCGGTAGACCGTGATGACATCTTCGGGGCCCAGCTCCTCGAGGCGCTCGAGCTTGAGCGGGTCGTCGCGGAAGAGCTCGCGCGCTTCCTGCTTCGTGACGACGCGCCGCTCGAACGGGTCGTTGCAGCGCACCACCTCGCGCATGCGCGCTTCGATCTCCTGCAGCTCCTCGGGCGTGAACGGCTCGTTCACCTCGAAGTCGTAGTAGAAGCCGTCCTCGATGGGCGGGCCGAAGCCGATCTTCGCCTCGGGCCGGACCTGTCGCACCGCCGTCGCCAGGATGTGGGCGGCGGAATGCCGGAGTAGCTCGAGCGCCTCCGGGCTCTTCTCGGTGATGATCTCCAGGCGCACGTCGTGCTCGAGCGGCCGCGCGAGATCGACCACCGCGCCATCGGCCTTCGCGGCCAGCGCACTCTTCGCGAGCCGGGCCCCGATCTCGTGTGCGACGTCCGCGGGGGTAGATCCGCGCGGCACGTTCAGGCTGGAGCCGTCGGGCAGCGTAACCGTAATGCTGGACTTATCGGACATGGTTCCGGTTTCGTAGATTTCGGCCGCATCGCTAATACCGCAAAGCTAGACGAGAGTTACAGCGACCCGCAACCCGAGACGCGGAGACGCGGAGCCACGGAGCGGCTCGTCCGCCCCTCCACGCCCCGCAACGCAGCGGCCACCACATCCGGAGCCCCGGCCATGGAAGCGAACCTCCTGACGATGGTCGCGATCGCCGCGATGCTCGTCGCCCTCTTGCTCATCCCGCTGGGGCTGCCCGGCCTCTGGCTGATGCTCGCCATCCTGGCGGTGGGGGCGTGGGCCGGTCGCATCGGGCTCGCCCTGCTGCTCCTGCTGGTCCTGCTCGCGGCACTCGCGGAGCTCGCGGAGTTTCTGCTGGTCAAGCGGCTCAGCGCACGCTACGGCGGCTCGAATCGGGCGTTCTGGGGCGCCGTGGCCGGCGGCATCCTGGGCGTGCTCATCGGCCTGCCCGTCCCGGTGGTGGGGGCGCTGGCGGCCGGCCTGCTCGGGACGTTCGCGGGGGCGGCGCTGGTCGCGCTCCTGGAGTCCCGGCAGCTCGGCGCGGCGACCCGCGTGGGGTGGGGCGCGGTGCTCGGACGCGCGTTTTCGGCTGCCGTGAAAGTGGCCGTGGGGATCGTGATTCTGGTGGCGGGTGGGGTGGGGTTGGTGGTGGGGTAGCATACTGGCCGGACAAAGCATTCTCGCGCCCCGCGTTCGGCCCTACGCCCCGTCGGATGCTGTCCCATTCTCCGGGGCCGACGCCATGCGACAGTTCGACCACGAGCGACTCGAGGTATACCAGCTCGCGGCGGATTTCTTTGTACTGGCCGACGGCTGGTTCAAGAAACGCATTCTGAGCCGACGCACCGTTCTGGGCGATCAGCTCTCCCGATCCGCCGTTTCGATGCCCCTCAACATTGCCGAAGGCGCGGGTGAGTTCCGGCCGAAGGAAAAGGCGCGCTTCTACCGGATCGCGTTGAGATCGACGAGCGAGAGTGCGGCGGCGGTCGGACTCTTTGCACGAGCGGGCGATTTGGCCGCCGATGCTGCGGAGGAGGGCCGGGCACTGCTACTGCGAATAGCGCCAATGCTGGTCAGGCTTTGCCGAACCCATGATCCCAGCTTTCTGCGTAAGAACACACGAGCCACGGCGCCGAAAAGCGCCGAGGCTCGTGAACACTCCGACTCGGGATCGGGATCGGGATCGGGATAGGGATCGGGATAGGGATCGGGATAGGGACCGATCCCGATCCCGATCCCCATCCCCATCCCGAAGCGAAGCTTCAGTACATTCCCCCCATTCCGCCACCCGGCATGGGCGGATGCTTCTCCTCCTCCGGCTTCTCGACCACCACGCACTCGGTGGTGATGAGCAGGCCCGCGATCGAGGCCGCGTTCTGCAGCGCCGTGCGCGTCACCTTGGTGGGATCGATCACGCCCGCCTCGGTCAGGTCCTCGTACTCCTCGGTCTGGGCGTTGAAGCCGTAGCTGGGGTTCTTGTGATCGCGCACCTTCGCGACCACGATCGAGCCCTCGGCGCCCGCGTTCTCCGCGATCTGGCGGATCGGCTCCTCCAGCGCCCGCAGCACGATCTCGACGCCGATCTGCTCGTCCGGCTCCCCCAGCTTGAACTGCTTGCGCAGCTTCTGCTGCACGCGCAGGAACGCCACGCCGCCGCCCGGCACGATGCCCTCCTCGACCGCCGCGCGGGTGGCGTGCAGCGCGTCCTCGACGCGCGCCTTCTTCTCCTTCATCTCGGTCTCGGTCGCCGCGCCCACGTGGATCACCGCGACGCCGCCGGCCAGCTTGGCCAGCCGCTCCTGCAGCTTCTCCCGGTCGTAGTCGGAGGTGGACTTGTCGATCGAGGTGCGGATCTCCTGAATCCGACCCTTGATCTTGTCCGGTTCACCCGCGCCGTCCACGAGCGTGGTGTTGTCCTTGTCCACCACGATGCGCTTGGCGCGGCCCAGGTCCGAGAGCACGACGTTCTCGAGCTTGAACCCGACCTCCTCCGAGATGACCTGCCCGCCGGTCAGGACCGCGACGTCCTGGAGCATGGCCTTGCGCCGGTCGCC
>JACQPS010000212.1 GCA_016207445.1 Gemmatimonadota bacterium
AGTGGCAGCACGTTCCAGGTCGAGGGCCAGTTCCAGGCCGAGGATGGCACCGTCGTCGGCGTGATCACGGGGGACGGGGGAGGTCTGTACTTCGAGGCGGGGCTCGACGGCGACCGGCTCTTGCTCACGCTGGTGGAGCCGGACGCGAACGGCCAGCCCAATTACGCTTCGGCGCGGCAGCTCGCATTCACGCGTCAGGCGGCGGCGGGCGCGGCCGTGCGGCCGGCGAATCCGCTCGCGGGCGGCGCGCAGCCGGGCGCCGGCGGTGCGCGGCCGAGCGGTCAGGACGCGCAGCTCGCACAGCTCTTTCTGAGCTCGGCCTGGTGCAGCTTCGGCTTCCAGGGCGGCAACACGCCGGGTGGGCCGTCTTACGGGACGACGAGCACTGCGCGCGTCGTGTTCAGCCAGGACGGCACCGTGTCGGTCGGCTCGAACAGGGAGTCCGTGAGCTCGAACCCGTACGGCACCGCGTTCGGCACGGGCGCGGGGGGTCAGGTCTTCCGCTGGAAGGTGGAAAAGGGCGCGCTGTTGCTATCGCAGGACGGCGCACAGTGGACGCCGGTGAACATCCAGGTGAACTACAACTCCAACGGCTATCCCATTGTGGTGGCCGACGGCACGGAATACATGCAGTGCGATTGAGGGGTCAGGAACCAGCAGTTTACAGTTGACAGTCGACAGTCGACAGTTAAGAGTCGCCAGTTGCCGGATCGGTAGGAAGGAGTTGGTCAACTGTGAACTGTAAACTGCAAACTGTAAACTTTACGTCTTGACCAGGCCCGCAGGGCTCGATAATCTCACCGGCTTCTCACCCTGGCGTGGGTGGGGAGCCCGTGTTTTTGTCGGACCAGGCGAGGAGCGAATGTCGGCTCGCAAGCCCGAAAAACTCCGTTTCCTCCGTGTCTTCCGCGCCGCACCGCTCGCGGCCCTCATCGCCTGCTCCGGCGAATATCCCCAGACGACCTTCCGCACCGTCACCGACTTCGGCCAGAGCCTGAACGACCTCTTCGGCCGCGTTTTCTGGTGGACCATCCCGATCCTCGTACTCGTCGAGGTCGTGCTGCTGTTCGTGGTCATCCGCTACCGCCGCCGGCCGGGCGGCCCCACGCCGAAACCGGTGCACGGCCACACCGGGCTCGAGATGCTGTGGACGCTGATCCCGGCGCTGATCGTCGTCGCGATCGCCGTGCCCACGGTGCAGACCATCTTCGCCACGCAGCGGCGGGCGCCGGACGAGGCACTGATGGTGGAGGTTGTCGGGCACCAGTGGTGGTGGGAGTTCCGCTACCCGGAGCAGGGGGTGGTCACCGCCAGCGAGTTGCACCTACCAGCCGGCCGGCCCGTGCACCTGCAGCTCCGGTCCGTGGACGTGATCCACAGCTTCTGGATCCCGCGGCTCGGCGGGAAGCGGGACACGAATCCGCGCCCCGCGCGTGAGGGTCAGCGGCCGAAGCTCAACCACCTGACGTTCACGGTGTCGCAGCCCGGCAGCTACCTGGGCCAGTGCGCCGAGTTCTGCGGCCTGTCGCACGCGATCATGCGCATGCGCGCCGTCGTGCATACGCCCGAGCAGTTCGAGGCGTGGGCCCAGCGCATGCAGGCGCCGCCCGCGCCGCCGGCCGGGACCCTCGCCGAGCGCGGCCGCGAAGTCTTCCTGCGCAGCCCGTGCATCGCCTGCCACACCGTCGAGGGAACGACCGCGCGCGGCGTGATCGGGCCCAATCTCACGCTCCTCGGCGACCGCGCCACGGTCGGTGCAGGCGCGCTCGCCAACACGCCGGAGAACCTGGCGCGCTGGATCCGCGATCCCGGAGGCGTGAAGCCCGGCGCGATGATGCCCGGCACACGCGCGCCGGGCGGCGGACTGCCGCCGACCGGGCTGAATGATGCCGACGTCGAGGCGGTCGTGGCCTACTTGCTCAGTCTCAGGAGTGGGGAGTGACAGGAAAACCATTTTCGAGCGTGACGAGACCACGTAGATGGCCATAACCAAGGCTCGGGCTGCCACCGTCACCGCCGGGCCGCACGCGCGCGGCGGCATCTGGAGCTGGATCACGACGGTCGACCACAAGCGGATCGGCATCCTCTACGGGACCAGCGCGCTCGTTTTCTTCCTGGTCGGCGGGCTCGAGGCGTTGCTCATCCGGGCCCAGCTCGCGCGGCCGGAGAACGGCTTCGTCGGCCCGGAGACGTACAACCAGCTGTTCACGATGCACGGCACGACCATGGTGTTCCTGGTCGCGATGCCTGCCGCGGTCGCCTTCTTCAACTACATCGTCCCGCTCCAGATCGGGGCGCGCGACGTCGCGTTCCCGCGGCTGAACGCGCTCTCCTACTGGGTCTTCCTGTTCGGCGGCCTGTTCATGAACTCGAGCTTTCTGCTCGGGCAGGCGCCCAACGGCGGCTGGACGGGTTACGTCCCGCTCACCGGGCCCCGTTTCGCGCCCGGGCTGCACATCGACTTCTGGGTGCTGGGCCTGTCGATGCTCGGGATCAGCTCGATCCTGGGCGGCGTCAACTTCATCACCACCATCATCAATCTACGGGCACCCGGCATGCGCCTCATGCGCATGCCGCTTTTCACCTGGATGACGCTCGTGACCAGCTTCCTGCTGGTCACGGCCATGCCGGTCATCGCGGTCGCGCTGATTCTTCTGATCTTCGATCGCTTCTTCGGCACCAGCTTCTATGCACCCGCAGGCGGGGGGGACCCCGTCCTCTGGCAGCACCTCTTCTGGATGTTCGGCCACCCCGAGGTCTACATCCTGATCCTGCCCGCCTTCGGCATGGTGTCCGAGGTGATCCCGACGTTCTCGCGCAAGCCGCTCTTCGGCTACGCGATCATGGTCTACTCGGGGATCCTGATCGGCTTCATCGGCTGGGGCGTATGGTCCCACCACATGTTCGCGACCGGGCTGGGCCCGATCGCGGACGCGTTCTTCGCCATTGCCACCATGATCATCGCGATCCCCACGGGCGTAAAGATCTTCAACTGGCTGGCGACCATGTGGGGCGGATCGCTCCGGTTCAGCACGGCCATGCTGTTCGCGATCGGCGTGATCGCGAGCTTCACGATCGGCGGCATTTCCGGCATCATGCACTCGGCCGCGCCGGCGGACCTGCAGCAGCACGACACCTACTTCGTGGTGGCGCACTTCCATTACACGATCTTCGGGGGGACGATCCTGGGCACCTTCGCAGGCATCTACTACTGGTTCCCCAAGATGACGGGACGGCTGCTGGACGAGCGGCTCGGGAAGTGGCACTTCTGGCTCATGTTCCTGGGCTTCCACCTGACGTTCTTCCCCATGCACTGGATCGGCCTGCTCGGCATGCCCCGGCGCATCTTCACCTACTACGACGAGCTGGGCCTGGGCAGCCTGAACCTGCTGGCCACGATCGGCGCGTTCACGCAGGGCGTCGCGGTCGTCCTCTTCCTCTGGAACCTGCTGCGCAGCCGCCGACACGGCGTGGTCGTGGGGCCGAACCCGTGGAACGCCGCCACGCTCGAGTGGTCTATTCCGTCGCCGCCGCCCGAATACAACTTCGCGGTGATCCCGGAAGTGCACAGCCGTGAGCCGCTCTGGGAACGGCGCGAGGCGACGCCGGCCCCGCCCGCGCCGGAGCCCGCGATCCATCTGCCGCCGCCGTCGCACTGGCCGATCGTGGTCGCCTTCGGCGTGTTGCTCACCTTCGGCCTGTTCCTGGCGAACGTGTGGTGGGTGCCGCTCGGCGGCGTGGCGCTGGTGGCATTCGGCGTGATGAACTGGGCGTTCGAGCCTGGGCACTGAAGGCGAGTTTAACTCTGTAAGTGAGGACGATGACACAGGCTGCAACCTACACCCATCCAGCAACGGCCACCGGCCTGGACAGCTGGAAGGTGGGCTTCTGGACCTTCATCGGGTCGGAGTGCCTGTTCTTCGGCTCCCTCATCTCGACCTACATGGTCTACAAGGGGGAGAGCCTGGTCGGGCCGACCTCGCACGAGATCCTGAACATCCCGCTGACGTCGATCAGCACGTTCGTGCTGCTGACGAGCAGCCTGATGATGGTGCTGGCGCTGGCGGCGGTGCAGCGGGGCAGCCGGCGCGGCGCGCTCCTCTGGCTGCTGCTGACGGCGTGGTTCGGCTCGCTGTTCCTCGGTTTTCAGGCTTTCGAGTTCACGCAGTTCTACCACGAAGGGCTCACGCCCCAGAAGAACCTGTTCGGCGCGTCCTTCTTCGTGCTGACCGGCTTCCACGGCGCGCACGTCACCGTGGGTGTGATCTGGCTGCTCACGCTCTGGGTGCTCGCGCTGCGCGGCCGGCTGGGCCGGGCGGACGCGCTCAAGGTCGAGATCGCGGGCCTCTACTGGCACTTCGTGGATGTCGTGTGGATCGCGATCTTCACCCTGGTCTATCTGATCCAATGAGGACACAACCCCGCGTCGAGCGCGCGCACCCCGGTGCCGGCACCTATGTGATGATCGCCGTGATCCTGACGGTGATCACGGCGGCCGAGGTGGCCGTCTTCTACATCCCGGCGCTCGCAGTGGCGCTGGTACCGATCCTGCTCACGCTCTCGGCCGGGAAGTTCACGCTGGTCGTCATGTTCTATATGCACCTGAGGTTCGACAGCCGGATCTTCACGGGCGTATTCGTCGCGCCGCTGCTGCTGGCGCTGGCGGTGATCCTGTCGCTGATCGTGCTCTTCAAGGCGCTGCCGCAGACCGGCTCATGAGTCCGCTCGCTTTTCCCTGGCTGGCGACGCCGCCGTCCGCTGCGGCCGCCGCGCTCGCGCTCCACGGCGCCTCGCACTTCTCCTGGACGCGCTGGGAGATGCACGCGAGCGTGCTCGTCGGCTGCGCGCTCTTCGCGGGGCTCTACCTGGCGGGGATCGGGCCGCTGCGCCGGCGGCGCCAGCTCGGCGATCCGGTAGCGCCGTGGCGGCCGGCCGCGTTCCTGGCCGG
>JACQPS010000214.1 GCA_016207445.1 Gemmatimonadota bacterium
CCTCCTTGAATGGCGCAGCGCAAAGGGCGCCGAGGGTAGGGAGAGGCGTACGATGCCCGGGTAGCCTCCGGGGACGACCGACCCCCGAGGGCGACGAAAGAGGGGCTCGGATTGTGACGAAGGAGCGTCGCACGAAAAACGATCATCAGCCCCCGTCGCTCGGGTGAACGGCCTGACACGCTCGGCCGGCCGGGAGCCAGCACGGCCGGCGACCGGCAGCGACAACGCCCCCCGTTTCCGGGAGGTGTGATTTTGTGCCTCAATAAAAATTGCTTGGATGTGCGAAGGGTTCCTGATGCGCCGGATAAGTACAAAATCGCCCCAGGGATTGTCAAGGGCCGTCTACGGCCGGGTGGAATGAGCGCTTCTCTCGGGCCGCGCGGCACTCGCCTCAGCGCGGCGAGCGCGCCAGCGCGGCGGCGCCGCGCGCGCCGTCCACGTCCCGCTCCAGGACGCGGAAGGCGAGCGGCAGGGAGCGCACGGCCTGGAGCACGGCCACGCGCAGCGGGCGGCCCGGGGCGAGCAGTCCGCCGGCGAGGGCGACGAGCGGCGCCTCGCGCCAGGGGGAGAGGCGGCGGTGCAGCGCCGCGGCGTGGTCGACGAGATCGCGCGCGGCCTGCGCACCCAGGGCGCGCGCGACCTCGTCGCCCTGCGACGCGGCGGCGAGCACGCGCGGGGCGAGTGCGGCGACGTCGGCCTTCGAGGCCTGCTCGACCCACGCGATCAGCCCCTCGGGCGCCTTCACCTTCGTTTCGGCCAGGAGTTGCTCGAGCAGCGGCGTGGCGGGCCCGCGACCATCCACGGCGCGCGCGGCGGCGCGCAGGCCCGCCAGGCCGATGGCGTAGCCGCTGCCCTCGTCGCCGAGCAGCTCGCCCCAGCCGCCGACGCGCACGGTCTGGCCGTCGTCGCCCCGACCCCAGCCGATCGAGCCGGTGCCGGCGATGATCAGGATGCCGGGGCCGGTGCCGAGCGCGTCCTGGATGGCCGCCTCCGCATCCGTAACCACGCTCACGCGCCGGGCGACGCCGGCGGCGTAGAGCGCCGTGCGCATCGCGTCCCGCTCCGGCTCTCGGCCGGCGCCCGCGAGCGCGCAGCACAGCCCGGCTGCGGGCGACGCGGCACCCGCTGCGGACAGGGCTTTGGCCGCCAGGCTGGCCAGCGCCTGCGCGCCGGCCGCCGGGCTCGCCGCCTTCACGATTCCCGCTCCACCGCCCAGGCGGGCGAGCTCGCGGCCGGTCTCGTCGGTCACCAACGCCGTGGCGCGGGTCGCGCCGCCGTCGATGCCAATGAAGTATTGCGGCATTGGACGAAGTTAACAGTCGACAGTTGACAGTTCACAGTCAAAGCGCATGCGCCTGGGTTACTGTCAACTGTAAACTGTCAACTGTGAACTGAAGTTGACCGTCGACAGTAAGGGCGGTTTACCCGCGGGCGCGCAGGCGCGCGCTCGCCATTCCCACCGCCACTGTGATGGCGGAGCCGAGCAAGGCGAACCAGAGCGTATCCACGATCCGGCCGGGCGCGCCAGGGAAGACCCTCGGCAACAATGCAAATTGTTGCGCCGCCCACAGCGTGGTCATCAGCGCGATGGCGACGGCCATTCCAGTGATGGCATCGCGCTGCGCGGCGCGCCGGTCCAGTACGCCGAGCAGGAAACCGCCCAGGAGTCCGCCATAGGTGAAGGACGCGATCTGGAGCGCCACGATGACGACGGGCGTGCCCTGTGCCGCGAGCTGGAACAGCATGGCGCCGCCGATCAGGATCCCAGCCCAGACCAGCGTGAAGACCTTGCCGGCGTGGAGCAGGTGCCGCTGGTCGTCCGCCCGGCCGGACAACGCCGCATAGAGGTCGTGCGTGGTCGCGGATGCCAGCGAGTTCAGCGAAGAAGCCACGGTCGACATGGCCGCCGCCAGGATCCCGGCAATGACCAGCCCGGAAACTCCCGGCGGCAGCTCCGCCACGATGAAGCCCGGGAAGATCTCGTCCGGCGTCGTAAAGCTACGGCCCTGGTAGAACGCGTACAGCCCCACGCCCACCAGCAGGAACAACGCGAACTGGACGATGATGATCACGCCGCTCGTGACCAGCGCCCGCCGCGCCGCGCCCAGCGACGGCGAAGCCAGCAGCCGCTGCACGATCAGGTGGTCCACGCCGTGAGAGGCCATGGACAGGAACGCGCCGCCCACCAGCCCCGTCAGGATCCAGCGCGCATCGGCGAAGCCGCCCTGGAAATGCAGGATACGGAACTTGCCCGCCGGCTCGGCCGCCGCCGCGATCGAGGCCCACCCCTCCGGCAGCACGCGCAGCAGCACGATCAGCGCCGCCAGCCCGCCGAAGAGGTAGATGAACATCTGGATGACGTCCACCCAGACCACGGCGCGCAGGCCGCCGTAGTACGTGTACACGAGCGTGAACACGCCGGTCAGCAGGATGGCCTGCCAGTACGGCAGCCCCGTCACCAGCTTGATCGGGATGGCGGTCGCGAAGATGCGTACGCCATCCGCGAGCGCGCGCGTGACCATGAAGATGATGGAGGCGAACCGGCGGGTGGGCAGTCCGAAGCGCTGCTCGAGCAGCGCGTAAGCCGTGGCGATCTCGCCGCGGAAGTAGCCGGGGAGCAGGACGAGTGCGACCAGGATCCGGCCGGCCAGATAGCCGAACGTGAGCTGGAGCATCCAGAGGTCGCTCTGGTACGCCGTGGCGGGGACGCTGATGAAGGTCAGCGCGCTGGTCTCGGTCGCGACCACCGAGAAGCAGACGGCCCACCAGGGGATGGCATGCGCGGCCAGGAAGTAGTCGCGCGCGTCGCGCTGCCGTCGGCCGAGCCAGGTGCCGAAGGCGGTCACGCTCGCGAGGTAGACGATGACGACGGTGAGGTCGAGCGGCGTGAAGGTGGTCACGGCAGGGATTACAGGGATCGGGGATTAGAGTCCGTAAGGGAATCCGTGTACGAGTACGTGTACGAGTACGTGTACGAGTACGTGTACGAGTACGTGTACGAGTACGTTCACGTGTACGTTCCTGCCGCTCGGCCAATGCCCAAACGTGCTGACGTACACGTGCACGTACTCGTACTCGTGCACGTACACGTCCGTTCTTCTACACCATGTC
>JACQPS010000016.1 GCA_016207445.1 Gemmatimonadota bacterium
CTCGAGTGCCGGTTCTCGAGTGCCGATTCTCGATGTTTCGCCTGTCTAGTAGATCAGCACGGGCGTCCCGACCTCGACCAGATGGTAGAGCGTGCGCGCGTCCTCGTTGGTGAGGCGGATGCAGCCGTGGGACACGCGGCGGTCCTCGGGGTTCGACTGCAGGACCAGCTCGGGTTTGCTGGTACCGTGCATGGCGAGCTCGTATCCGATGTAGATGGCGGTGGTGCCGAGCATGCCCACCTGGCGGCGCAGCGGCGAGCCGAGCGGGGGCACGGGCAAGCCCTCCTCGATGAACGCCCAGTCGGGCTTGATCCAGATGGGGTCCTTCTCCTTGCGCTGCACGCGGAACAGGCCGCGCGGCGTGGCGAAGTGCCAGGAGCGGCCCTTCCCCTCGAGCCGGAAGCCGGTGCCGGTCGCGACGGGGGCGCTCCAGACGGCCCGGTTTCCTTCCAGCAGGTACAGCCGATTCTGCGCGAGCTGCACGAGCACGTAGCGCTCCCGGGTATGGAGCGGCGGCTCGAGAAAGAGCGGCTCGTCCGGCGGCAAGCCCACGGACGGGGGCGGCGCCGGCAGCTGCGCCGCTGCGGCGGAGGCGAAGGCTGCGAGCAGAGCGGCGCCGCTCAGGCAGCGGAGGACGCCCTTCGTCGCCTTCACCGCAGTCGCTCGCGCTGCCGGCGCCGGATGCGTCGCATGGCCACGATCTGTCCGACCTCGCCGCCGAGGATGAAGGCGACGGCGGTGTAATAGATCCAGAAGATCAGGATCACCAGCGTCGCCAGATTGCCGTAGGTCGAGCCGTAGTCCGCCACGTGCACCACATACCAGCTGAAGGCCAGCTTCAGCAGCTCGAACAGCACCGCCGTGAACGTCGCGGCCACGACGGCCGTGCGCCACGTGATGCGCCGCGCGGGCAAATAACGATAGATGAGCAGGAACATGACCCAGATGGAGACCACGGCCACTGCCCGCGCATAGAAGCCGTGGAACAGCCCACGCCAGGCGCCGTCGAGGCCGAGAAACCCCAGCCCGAAGTGCGCCACGACCTCCAGGCCCACGGTCACGGCCACGTTGAGGGCAAAGAGAGTGCCGGCGGCGATCACGAATTTCAGGTCGAAGAGCTTGCCGCGCAGGAGGCTCCGGTCCTGCTGGACCTCGAAGACCTCGCGCAGCGTGGCGCGCAGCGTCGCCACGAGGCGCGTGGCGACCCAGATCAGGAAGACGGTGCCGATGCTCAGAAAGCCGGTGCTCTTGTCCGTCAGGTCGCGCAGCATCTGACGGACCGTTTGCTCGAAGGCAGGGCTGACGGGAGGCAGACTGCCGATCAGGTAGCGGAGGAGCGGCTCGGTCGCGTCGGCGCCTTGAAGCCGGAGGATGGTCCCGGCGATGCCGACAATGGCCAGCAGGAGCGGAACGATCGCCACGACCACGTTGAAGGCGATCGCCCCCGCCATGTAGAAGATCTGGTCTTCCGCCGCCTTCTCGTAGATGCGGCGTAAGAAATCGCGGGCCACCTCGGTGGCCCGCGACAGAGGCTGAGCAGCGCGACGTCCCGACTGCAGCTTCAGCTCCGACCCAGCTCCTCGGTCGCTCCGCCCTGGGCGTCCGGCTTCTGGCCTTCGGTGGAGGCGCGGCGCGCGGCCTCGAGCCCGGCCTCGACCGCGGCACGGGACTGACGGTAGCGGCGCTCGAGCTCGTCGCGCGTTTCGCGCGCGGTCTGGCGGCCGGTCTCGAACGCCTCGCGCGCGCTGTCCAGCTTGTCGGTGACCTGGCGGCGCACGCCCTCGAACGTCTCGGCCACGCTGCCCTGCAGCTCGCGCATCTTCTCTTCCGCCGTCTGCTTGAGCTTGCGGACGCCATCCGCGATCTCCGCCCGGGTCTCCTTCCCGGAGCGGGGCGCGAACAGCAGCGCGAGGCCGGCGCCGATGGCGGCGCCCCAGAGGAAGGCCGCGATCGAGATGCGGCGCTCCACCACGATGTACGGCAGCTCGTCGTGCTCGGCCATGCGTCGCTCCTTCGAGGATCAGGCTGCCGCGACCGGCTCGCGCGCAATGTAGCCGGTGAGCCGGCTGCGGAGCTCCTTCTCCGTGAGGCCCAGGATCTTGGCCGTCTTCTTGTGATCGCCGCCCGTGAAGGCGAAGGTCTTGAGCGTGACCTGCCGCTCCACGTCGCGCAGCGTGCTGCCCACCTTGACGTGCACTTCCTGCTCGTCCAGCGCGATCTGCCGCGGCTGCAGGTCGCTGAAATCGATGCGCTCGCTCTTGGCCAGGATGACGGCGCGCTCGATCGCGTTCTTGAGCTCGCGCACGTTGCCCGGCCAGCGATAGGTCTCCATGTACTCGTAGGCGGCGTCGGTGAAGCCCTTGATCTCCTTGCCGTTGTCCTTCACGAACCGGCGCAGGAACTCGTCCGCCAGCAGCCGGATGTCGCCGGCGCGATCACGCATCGGCGCGATCGGGATCGGAATGACCGCGAGCCGATGGTAGAGGTCGTCGCGGATCTTTCCCTGCTTGAGCGCCTCTTCCACCACCTTGTTGGTGGCGGCGATCACGCGGATGTCGACCTCGATCTCGCGCTTGCCGCCCAGACGCCGGAACGAGCGCTGCTCGAGCGCACGCAGGAACTTCACCTGGATGTCCGGCTCCATCTCGGCGACTTCATCGAGGAAGAGCGTGCCGCCGTGCGCCAGCTCGAAGCAGCCGGCCTTCTCGGCGATCGCGCCGGTGAAGGCGCCCTTCTCGTGACCGAAGAGCTCGTTCTCCAGGATCTCGCGCGGAAAAGCCCCGCAGTTCAGGGCAATGAACGGGCCCTTCTTGCGTGGCGACTTCTGGTGGATGGCCCGGGCGACGAGCTCCTTGCCGGTTCCACTCTCGCCGGAGATGAGCACGCTGGCGTTCGAGGGGGCGACGGCCTCGATGATGTTGTAGATCTGCCGCATCTCCTCCGACTGGCCGAGCATCTCGCCGTAGCGGGTGAGGCTCTCCAGCCGCTTCTGGAGCTGCCGGTTGGCGGTGCGTACGTTGTACTTGTCGAGTGCCTTGGGGATGAGCGCCTTGAGCCGTTCGAGCTCGAGCGGCTTCATCAGGTAATCGTAGGCGCCTTCGCGCATGGCCTCGACGGCCGAGGCCACCGTGCCCTTGCCGGTGATGATGATGATCTCGCTGTCGATCCCCTTCTCGCGCATGTGCGCGAAGAGCTCGAGGCCATCCATCCCGGGCATCTTCAGGTCGGCGAGCACGAGGCCGTACTCGCCGGTCTGGACTTTTTGCCAGGCCTCCTTGCCGTCCGTCGCGGTCTCGACGGCATAGCCCTCCTCGCTGAGCAGGGCCTTCAGTCCCTCCGCGACGTTGCGTTCATCGTCGGCGATCAGGAGCTTGCCGTCGGCGGTCTGGGCCATGGCCTTCGCCTTGGTCGATTCTTTTCGGTGCGCTGGTGTGGCCAACTTACCCCCGCCTTCGATTACGGGTCAAGCGCGGTAGACCGTTTGAGGACGAGCCGGAAGACGGCCCCACCGGCCGCGGCGGCCGGGGCCTCGAGCTCGAGCCGCCCGCCCGCCTCCTCCGCGAGGTGGCGGGCCACGGCGAGGCCGAGCCCGGCCCGGCCGGGATGGGTGGACACACCCGGCAGCCAGAACCGGTCGAGCAACTCCGGGCTGACCCCGGGTCCCGTATCGCGCACACACAAGCTGACCTCGTCGTCCGTGCACGACCAGCGCAGCTCGAGCGCGCCGCCCGTCGGTCGCATCGCGTCGAGCGCATTCGCCACCAGGTTCAGGATCACGAACCGGATGGCATCCCAGCGGCCGGCCGCGCGCGTTTCGTCGCCTGCCGACTCGCAGGTGAGCTCGACCCGGTCGTGCCGCGCCTGGGCCTCCAGCAGCGGCAACAGCTCCGCCATGCCCGCTTCGATCGCGAAGGCACGGCCGTTCTGGTGCGAGGCCCGCATCAGCTGGAGCAGCGCGTCCGTCAAGCGGTGGACGCGCCCCAACTCCTGCTCGAGAATGGCGACGCGATCCAGTGCGCTGTCCGTGGCTCCGCCGGCCACCCGCCGCCGGAGCAACTCCAGGTTGATCACCAGCGAGTGCAGCGGGTTCTTCAGCTCGTGCGCGATGTCCTCGGCTAACCGGCGGATCAGCTCCAGCCGGTTCGCCTGGACATGAAGCGGGGTCACGGCGATGGTTTTCGTAGTCGGCAGCACGATGGAGTTTTTTGGACCGGTTTCGGAATCTCAGCCAGATGCAGGTTCCGTTCCCAAACTGCGCCCCGGGCGTGCATCGACGACTAGCCGAGGGCGGGAACAGCCGTTCCCATCCCGCCTCAATATAGCACAGGTCGGGCGCTCGGCCACCCGGGCGTTCGGTGGAGCGCGCCCCCGACGCCCTGCCCGCCGACCCGGCGCATCACTCGCAGATCCAGCGGCGATCGGGCGGATCCAGGGCCGGGACCTCCGTACCCGGCCGACGCAGCAGCGCGCCGGTCAGCTCTTTGCCGAGCTCCACGCCCGGCTGGTCGAAGGCGTTGACGTCGTACCACTCGCCCGCGTACACCGTCGCGATCTGAAAGAGCATCAGCAGCCCGCCGATCGCTTCAGGACCGAGGGCGGGCAGCTCCAGCGTCAGATTCATGCGTCCGTGTCGCGCGAGCGCGGTCGCGGTCGCCTTGGCCTCGGTGCGCAGCAGCTCGGCCAGCGTGTGCCCGCCCAGATAGCCGAATGCGGCAGTGCCCGGATACAGGTCCGGCACGGCCACATCCTCCGGCACTTCTGCCGGCACGAGCAGCGTCACCGTCTTGTCGAACGGCCCTTCCATGTAGAGCTGCACCTGCGAGTGCTGGTCGGTCGCCCCCAGCGCCTTCACCGGCGTGGGGCCACGGAACACCTCGCGCCCGGCGCGGTCCAGCCGCTTCCCCAGGCTCTCCGCCCAGAGCTGCCGGAACCAGTCGGCGATGCCGTACAGCCGGTCGCTGTAGGGCATGAGCACGTGGATCGACGCGCCTGCCTCCAGATGGGCGAGGTACTGGAGCGTCGCGAACAGGCCGGCGGGGTTCTCTTCGAGGACGTCGCTCCGACAGCGCTCGTCCATTTCGCGCGCGCCCCGGAGCAGCCTTTCAATCGGGATCCCCACGAGGGCGGCCGGGAGCAGCCCCACGGCGGACAGCACGCTGAAGCGCCCGCCCACGCCCGGCGGGATCGGCAACGAGGCGATGTTCTCGGCGCGCGCCAGATCGCGCAGCACCCCCTTTTCCGGGTCCGTCGTGAAGATCAGGTGGCCGCGATCGCCCTCCTCGAAGGCGCGCCGGAGCCGCTCGCGCACGATCAGGAACTGCGCCATGGTCTCGGCGGTCGCACCCGACTTGCTCACGACGTTGAAGAGCGTGCGCGCCAGATCCAGCCGGTCCAGGAACGGCCCGATCGTGGTCGGATCGATGTTGTCGAGCACATACAGCCGCGGGTAGTAGTCGCGCGCCTCCGCGTCCCGCTCGTTCCAGAACGGCGGCAGGAGCGCCTGCGCGAGCGCCGAG
Organism: Gemmatimonadota bacterium; assembly: GCA_016207445.1. Classification (GTDB taxonomy): domain Bacteria; phylum Gemmatimonadota; class Gemmatimonadetes; order Longimicrobiales; family RSA9; genus JACQPS01. The sequence goes on from JACQPS010000016.1 coordinate 5,517, forward strand.
GTGCCCAGCGCCGAGCCGCCGATCCCCAGCACGACCACCGTATCGAAGGCCTGCCCGAGGCCATCCGCGAAGGCACGGATGCGCTCCACCAGCTCGGTCTCGTAGGGAAGCTGGAGGAACGCGATCCCGCCCGCCGCGCGCTGCCGTTCGACGGCCGCCTGGATCGCACGGAAGCGGGCGGCCGCGGCCGCGAGCCGGGCCGGGTCGAGGCCGCGGCCGCCCAGGCGCGGCGAGACCATGTTGTTGTAGTCGAGAAGGATGCGGTCGGGCATGGCAGGAAGACTACTACTTGCCGGGCGGGGATGCCAACGTTTTGCCGGCACAGCTCAACGGCGAACGGCGGCACGACGAACGGCGGCACTTAAACGGCGGCACGACGAACGGCGGCACGACGAACGGCGGCACTTGAACGGCGGCACTTAAACGGCGGCACTTGAACGGCGGCACACCGACGTGCCGATTCTCAGGTGCCGACTTTCGAGTGCCGATTCTCAGGTGCCGAATTTCGAGTGCCGCCGTCCGAGTGCCGCCGTCCGCTTCTCATATCTGGATGACTA
>JACQPS010000217.1 GCA_016207445.1 Gemmatimonadota bacterium
GAAGGGCAGACCTACGACGGTGTGGAGCAGCACCGTCACCTGGTTCGGAACGCTGAAGGGGAGCAGCCAGATGGAGAGACCGGTCAGCGTTTCAAAGAGGAGCAGGCCTCCAACCGTGAGGAGCAACCGGCTTCTCCACTCCTCGGCCTGCAGATTCCGAGCGTCCTTGCTCGTGTCCATGGCTTCATCGCCTCTGCTGATGCCGGGAGGTTGGTTGCCTCCGTCTACGCCGGGCGGGCGCCAGCCGATGGGGATAAACGTTTACGGCTGGCGTTGCTTGCGCTTAGGGTAGGCACACTCGCGCCTGGAGTCAATGCGGGGGTGGGCACCGCCGGGTGCGCGGCAGCGTCGATCTGGCGGAGACAGCCGTTCGTGCGCGTGAAGGGGCGTCAGGCGCGGCGGGCGGGTAAGTGGGTCGGAAATGACCCACTACCGGCGGGCGCGTGGCATTGCGGTCACTGCCCGGCCCGTTTCATCTTGATCACGATCACGCCGTTGGCCCCGCGCACACCGTACTCCGCCGTACTGGCGGCATCCTTCAGTACGTCGATGGTGTCGATGTCGTACGGGTTGATCCCGGTCAGCGCCCCATTCGGTCCGGGCTGGATCGGGATGCCGTCGATGACATAGAGCGGCTCGTTGCTGCCGTGCACGCTCGTGGCGCCGCGGATGCGAATGGCGATGCCGCCATCGGGCGTGCGGGTGACCCAGATCCCGGGGACCCGGCTCATCAAGAGCTTCTCGATCGGCACGTTGGGCGTGCGCTGGATGTCTTCCGCGGTCACGGTCGCGCCGGGAGGCGGATCCGGCGGCGCAGGCTGATCGGTTTCAGCCTGGCTCGTCTTGCCCGCGTGCGTGCATGCGGAAAGCAGGCCGCACAGCAGGCCGACAGGCAACCAGGCGCGAGCTGGGATGAGAGTAGTCATTGCCGTCCCATGTTGAAGTCACACCGGCCCGCGGTCGCCCGGACCGAATGCATGTCTGGTGCCAGAAGGCGGCGCCGGTTCCTGTGGGCGTAACGGGAACGATCTCGCTTCAGGCGAAACGGAGCACTGCCATGCACGTGTGGACGCACTGCCGGACTCGCTGGCTCGCTTGCTCGCTCGTGCTCGGGCTGGCGTGGGCGACGTTCACGGCCACGGCTCACGGCCAGAACCAGCTGCGCGTCGCCTCGCCCGACGGCCGGAACGAAGTCACGGTCGAGATCCGCGAGGGCAAGCTCTACTACAGCCTGAAACGGGATGGTCGGGCCGTTCTCTTGCCGTCTCAACTCGGGTTCGAATTTCGAGGCGCCGCGCCACTGCGCGAGGATCTGCGGGTGGTCGGGACGACGCGGAACGCCGTCGACCAGACCTGGACCCAGCCGTGGGGCGAGGTCGCCCGGGTGCGGGATCACCACAACGAGCTCAAGATCTCGGTCGCCGAAGCGGCGGCGGGCCGCCGCTTCGATGTCGTGTTCCGCCTCTTCGACGACGGCGTGGGCTTCCGGTACGAATTTCCGGAGCAGCCGGGCCTGCGCGAGTTCGAGATCATGGAGGAGCTCACGGAATTCTCGCTGGCGGATAACGCCCAGGCCTGGTGGATCCCGTCGAATCGCCCGAGGTTGGACCGCTCCGAGATGCTGTACGCGTCTTCCCCCATCAGTGTCATGGACAGCGTGCAGACGCCGTTGACCATGCAGACCCGGGACGGCCGAACCTTCCTCGTCCTCCACGAGGCGAACCTCGTCGACTACGCGCGCATGACCATCCGGGGGCCGCGCATGGAGAGTCGGACGCTGCGCGTGGCGTTGGCTCCCTGGGCCGACGGGGTCAAGGTGCGCGGGCGCACGCCGTTCGTGACTCCCTGGCGCACCATTCAGCTGGCCGATCGCGCTGCCGATCTGGTGCCTTCCGTCCTCGGCCTGAATCTCAACCCATCCAGCGTAATCGAGAACACGAGCTGGATCAAGCCCATGAAGTACGTAGGGATCTGGTGGGGCATGCACATCGGCACGATGACCTGGGGATCCGGGCCGAAGCACGGCGCGACGACGGAAAATACAAAGCGTACCATCGATTTCGCCGCGGCGAACGGGATCGGCGGCGTCCTGGTCGAGGGGTGGAACGTCGGCTGGGACGGCGACTGGATCCAGAACCGCGAGGCGTTTTCCTTCACGCAGCCGTACCCCGATTATGACCTCGCCGAAGTCGCCGCTTACGCGAAGCAGAAGGGCGTACGGCTCATCGTGCACAACGAGACGTCCGGCGGCATCGAGAACTACGAGCGGCAACTGGAGGCTGCTTTCTCGCTGTACCGTTCGCTGGGCCTCGATGCCATCAAGTCGGGCTACGTCACGGACGAGCTTCCCGGCGGCCATCACCACTGGTCGCAGGTCATGGTTCGGCACCACCGCAAGGTGATCGAAACCGCGGCGAAGTACGGCATCGCGCTGGATGTGCATGAGCCGGTCCATGATACCGGCGAACGCCGCACGTACCCCAACATGATGACGCGCGAAGGCGCGCGGGGCCAGGAGTACAATGCGTGGGGTGGCGAGGGCGGCAATCCGCCGGAGCACGAGACCATCCTCTTCTTCACGCGGCTGCTGGCCGGGCCCATGGATTTCACGCCCGGCATCTTCGATATCCTGATCGAGCGGGGTACGGGCAGGCCGCGGCGCCCCGAGGAACCGCGCGTGCGGACGACGCTCGCCAAACAACTGGCGTTGTACGTGGTCCTCTACTCGCCCATGCACATGGCGGCGGATCTCCCCGAGAACTACGAGAACCAGCCGGCGTTCCAGTTCATTCGCGACGTTGCCGTGGACTGGGATACGACGCGCGTGCTCGAGGGAAAGATCGGCGACTACGTCGTGGTCGCGCGCAGGGAGCGCAACAGTCCGAGCTGGTACATCGGCGCCATCACGGACGAGGAGGCGCGCACGTTCGAGATCCCGCTCTCGTTCCTGCCGAAGGGGCGGAATTACGTCGCCGAGATCTACGCGGACGGCGCGGACGCGCACTGGCTGCACAACCCGCTCGCGATCCGGATCTCACGGCAGAACCTGAGCGCGGGCTCGCGCCTCACCCTGCGCCTGGCGCCCGGCGGCGGCCAGGCGATTCGGCTCCGGCCGGCACGGTGATCACGCGGCGACGCGGAGACGCGGAGCTCGGCGAATCGCGGGTCTCCGCGTCCTGGCGTGAGTCTGCGGTTTAGCTGCCAGCGACACCATTTACGGCGAAGCCGGCGTTCCCATAGGCGTGGGAGCGTGCGGCACAGGCCCTCACCGGAAAGAGGCGCGCGGTGACCGGCACCCTGGCGACGTTGGACTGGGTCGTGATCGGCGTGTACTTCCTGGTCGTATTCGGGGTCGCGATCTGGGCGACGATGTGGGAGCGTTCCAGGCGCGAGACGTCGACCGACTACTTCCTGGCCGGCCGCGACGCCGGCTGGTTCCTGGTCGGCGGATCACTGTTCGCCTCCAACATCGGGTCGGAGCACCTGGTCGGCCTGGCGGGGACCGGCGCCGCCAGCGGCGTGGCGGTGGCGCAGTTCGAGATCCTTGCCTCGCTGATCCTGCTGATCCTCGGCTGGGTCTTCGTCCCGTTTTACCTGTCGAGCCGCGTGTTCACCATGCCGGAGTTCCTGGAGCGCCGCTATTCCTCGGGCGCGCGCTGGTACCTGGCGGTGGTCTCCGTCATCGGCTACGTGCTGACCAAGATCTCGGTGACCATTGCCGCCGGCGGCATCGTCTTCGAGGCGCTCATGGGGATCGACTTCTGGACGGGCGCGATGGTCGTCGTGGTCATCACCGGCGTGTATACCATCTTCGGCGGGCTGCGCGTGGTGCTGTACACGGACCTGATGCAGATGTTCGTTCTGATCGGGGGCGCGGTCGCGGTCATGCTGATCGGGCTCTCGACGCTGGGCGGGTGGGGCGCCATGGCCGAAACAGTAGGGCCGGGGTTCCTGGACCTGTGGAAGCCGGTATCGGACCCCAATTTCCCCTGGACCGGCATCCTCTTCGGTGCGCCGATCCTGGGCGTTTGGTACTGGTGCACGGACCAGTTCATCGTGCAGCGCGTGCTCGCGGCGCACGACCAGGACCACGCCCGGCGCGGGACCCTGTTCGCCGGCTACCTGAAGCTGCTGCCGCTCTTCATCTTCGTGATTCCGGGCGTGATCGCCTACGCGCTGGCAAAGCAGGGCCGGCTCGAGCTCGCACGGCCCGACCAGGCGCTCCCCACACTGGTCGCGGCCGTGCTGCCGATCGGGTTGCGCGGGCTGGTCGTGGCCGGGTTGCTGGCCGCGCTGATGAGCTCGCTTTCCTCGGTGTTCAACTCCACCTCCTCGCTGGTCACCCTGGACATTTACAAGAAGCTTCGGCCGGTCGCTTCGGAGCGGCAGCTCGTGCTGGTCGGGCAGGTCACGACCGCGGTGCTCGTGGGCCTGGGGCTGCTCTGGATCCCGCTGATGCAGCTGATCTCGGGCCAGCTCTACCAGTACCTGCAGAGCGTGCAGGCGTACATCTCGCCGCCGATCGCGGCCGTGTTCCTGATCGGCGTGTTCTGGCAGCGCGTCAACGCGAGCGGCGCCATTGCGGCGCTGCTCACGGGATTCGTGCTCGGAATGGGCCGGCTGGTGGCGGAGCTAAACAAGGGGCGCCTGGACGGATTCCTGTTCACGTACGCCGACATCAACTTCCTCCACTTCGCGATCATCCTCTTCGTGATCTGCACTGCCGTGCTGGTGGTCGTGAGCCTGCTCACGCCACGGCCGCCCGCGGAAAAGGTGACCGGTCTGACGTACGCGGCCCCGGCGCGCACGGAGGAGGTACGCGGCCGCGGCTGGCGCCGCAATGATCTGCTGCTCAGCCTGCTGCTGGCGGCGTGTGTCGGGGCGGTGTGGATCTATTTCTCGCACTGACCGGGCCGCTCCACGCGGACGCGGCGGAGGCGTAAACGCGTGCCGGACCGCACGGATCTAGCCGGCGGTCCCCAAGCCGATTGCGCCGAAGTCCTCCTCGCGGACCCAGCCTTCCCGCTCACCGAGCCGGATCATCAGCCACTTCTCTCGAGCCACCAGCTGGATCGTGTCTCCGCTTTCCAGGACGACGTCGGCGGCCGCGCGCACGAGCTCGACCCTGGCCCCCGCGGGCACCTTCACGGCCTCCCCTGAGTCGGCACGCGGCGACGGATAGAGGAGCACGGTGGTGTCGGCGAGGATCGGCCAGCGTATTTCATCCTCGACCCGGACGAGGGCGAGGCCGGAGGGTTCGCGGCTGGCGGCGAGGCGGACGCATTCGCCGGAACCGCGGCACGAGAGGTCGAGCGCCAGTGGCGCGACGACCGTGAACCAGCCCGCCCAGAAGCGCGCATCGAGCAGATTTCGCGCGCGCAGGCGGACTGAGCGCTGGGGCGGCGCCGGCGGCGGAGGATCGAACCCTCCGTAGGCGACCGTGATCGGCGGAGTCAACGGCACGAGCTGCTCGTCGCGCAGCACGAGCACGACCAGGTCGGCGCCCGGCGGCATGCCGTCGAAGAGGTGGTACAGCGCGAGCGCCTCACCGCCCCTACCTTCAAGCCTCGCCGGGACAAGGGTGCTCGAGAACACGTCCTCCGACGGCCCGAGCTGGTGCACGTAGTGCAGGCGGGCACGCGCGTCCCGGACCTGCACGCACGTGACGACACCGCCTTCGGCCGCGCCGCGCGTGACCACGACCGTGAAGCTGTGCCCACCCAGACGAAACGGCCCGATCTGCTCCGTCTGCGCGATCGAGACGTGCGGGCTCGCGGCGCCCACGCAGGCGGCGTGGATGACGAGGAGCACGAGGCGACGTCGTCGCATAGGGGACCGCCGTTCAGAGACCGGGGATGGCCGGCTTCAGCACCATGAGCACGACGGCGGCGGCCGGCGTGACCAGCGCCACGAGTCCCCAGAACGCCCAGCTGCGGGACAGCTCCTGGTAGCTTCCGGCGTCGAACGATCCGCTGTCGATGCCGCGCTGCGCGAGCGCGAGCATCTGC
>JACQPS010000218.1 GCA_016207445.1 Gemmatimonadota bacterium
CGATGGTGGGTCGTTCTGGGCGTCGCGGCCGCGTTCACGCCGTCAGCCCGGGCTCAGGCGCCACGGCTGGTGTACCTGGACAAGCTCCCGCCGCTCATCGAGCGCGAGATCTTCTTCGATGATCCGGAGTACGCGGGAGCCCAGATTTCGCCGGACGGCCGCCACATCTCGTTCCTCAAGACGCACGTCGGCCAGCTGAACATCTGGGTCAAGCGGACGCAGGAGCCGCTCGCGATGGCCCGGCCGATCACCGCCGACAGTACGCGACCGGTCACGGGCTATTTCTGGAGCCAGGACGGAAAGTACGTCCTCTACGTTCAGGACAAGGCCGGCGATGAAAACTTCCACCTGTACGCAGTGGACCCGACGGCGGCGCTCGCGCAGGACGCCAAGGTCCCGCACGCACGCGACCTCACCCCTTACGGCGCCATTCAGGCGCAGCTCGCGGCCGTGCCGAAAAAGACGCCGGGGCAGATCCTCGTGGCCCTGAACGACCGTGACGCTCGCAAGCACGACCTCTACCGCATCGAGATCGCCACCGGCCAGCGGGAGCTGGTGTTCAGGAACGACGAGAACATCATCTCGTGGCTGGTCGACCTGAGTGGCGGGCTCCGCCTGGTCAGCCGCGTGGCGGCCGGCGGCGGCGGCACCGAGGTGCTCCGCGTCGACGGCGACAAGCTCACACCGCTCTTCACGCTCACCTGCGACCTCTTCCGAAGCTGCCTCCCGATCCGCTTCCACAAGGACGGGCGCCGCGTCTACGTCATCACGGCCGGCCCCGGGGATGACCTCACGCACCTGGCGCTCTACGACCTCGAGAGCGCTGAATGGGAGCGCGTCGAGAGCGACCCCGAGAAGCAGGTCGATTTCGACGGCGCGGAGTTCTCGGAGGCCACGGATGAGCTGGTGGCCACCTATTACGTGGGCGACCGGCTGCGCATCTATCCCAAAGACCCGCAGTTCACCAAGGACCTGAAGACGGTCGCGAAGGCCGTGGGCGATGGCGACGTCCACTTCGGCCGGTCGACACGCGACGATCGGCTTCACATCATCACCGTCACCTCCGACGTCGACCCGGCCGCGACTTACCTTTACGACCGCGCCAGGGGAAAGGTCGACCTCCTCTACCGGCCGCGCCCCAAGCTGCCGCGCGAGCAGCTCGCCTGCATGCAGCCGGTGCGCTACCAGGCGCGCGATGGGTTGGAGATCCCGGCGTATCTGACGATCCCCAAGGGCGTCGCGCCGAAGAACCTCGCGGTAGTGATCCTGCCCCACGGCGGGCCCTGGGGGCGCGATAGCTGGGGGTATCACGGCATCGCCCAGTTCCTGGCGAACCGCGGCTACGCCGTGCTCCAGCCCAACTTCCGCGGCTCGACCGGCTACGGCCAGCGCTTCCTCGACGCCGGCGACCGGGAATGGGGCACCGGCTTCATGCAGCACGACCTCACGGACGGCGCGAAGTGGCTCGTCCAGCAGGGGGTCGCCGATGCCAAGCGCGTGGCCATCATGGGCGGCTCGTACGGCGGCTATGCGACGCTCGCGGGGATGGCCTTCACCCCGGACCTGTACGCCGCGGGCGTGTCGATCGTCGGGCCCTCCAGCATTCCTACGCTCCTGGCCTCGGTGCCGCCGTACTGGGAAGCGTTCAAGAGGACCTTCGATCGCCGGGTCGGCGATCCTGCGAAGCCCGAGGACCTCGCGCGACTGGAGGCGCAGTCTCCGCTCTACTCGGCCCGGAACATCCAGGCCCCGCTCCTGGTGATCCAGGGCGCCAACGACCCGCGGGTCAAGAAGACGGAATCGGATCAGATCGTGATCGCGCTGCGCGAGCTCGGCCGCGCGGTCGAATACCTCGTGGCTCCCGATGAGGGGCACGGCTTCGCCGGGCGCGTGAACCGCATGGCGATGTTCGCGGCGATCGAGCCGTTCCTGGCCAGGCACCTCGGCGGCCGCTACCAGGAGTCGATGCGGGAGGAAGTTCGGAGTCGCGTCGCGGCGATCACCGTGGACCCCGCGACGGTCAAGCTCGAGACCTTAGCGACGAAGGCCGCGGCCGCTCCCGCGACCTTCAACGGCGACGCGGTGCAGCCGGCCACGCTCCGGTACGCTCAAACCATCCAGGTGATGGGGCGGGTCGTCGAGGAGAGGTCGACCGTCACCGTCGCGGCAGGAAATCTGCGCGGCAGCCCGGTCTGGGTGGTAGCGGAGATGTCGCAATCGCAGATGGGCGCCGGAACGGACACCGTGTTCGTCGATCGCAAGACCCTGGCGCCGCTGCGCTGGACGGCGCGCCAGGGTGCGGCGCACGTCGAGCTCGCCTTTCGCGGCGACTCGGTGGTCGGGAGCATCCAGGCGGGGCCGCAGGAGATGCCGATCCGGGTCAAGGTGCAGGTGCCCGTGTTCCTCGACGGGCGCTCGCTCGGGCTCGCCCTGAGCACCCTCCCGCCCATACCCGGCTACGCCGCTTCGCTGCGCACCTTCGACCTGCTCGGCGGCAGCACCAGGGAGCAGCGACTGGAGGTCACCGGGACCGAGCGCGTCAAGATCGGCGCCGGGGAGTTCGACGCCTACAAGGTGGAAGTCAGGGCGGCGGATGGTTCGCCCGGTGGCGGGACGTACTGGATCGAGCGCGACGCGCCGCGGCGCGTCCTCAAGGCCGAGCTCCAGCTTCCGGCTCAGACGGGAGGCGGGACGGCGAAGCTCGAGCTGGTGGAGGCGAAGTAGAAAGGGCGGACGGGCACCCTGGACTTGCCGGCAATCGGGGCGCTCGGATTTGAACCGAGGACCTCCTGCTCCCAAAGCAGGCGCGCTACCGGGCTGCGCCACGCCCCGCGAAACTGCTTGAATTTATTGGAAATCGGGGCCGGCTTCAATCCCGGGGCGCGCTCACTCGCGCACTTGTCCATCGCCGAGCACCACGAATTTCGTGGTCGTCAGCTCCCGCGCTCCCATGGGCCCGTAGGCGTGCAGCTTCGAGGTGGAGATGCCGATCTCGGCGCCCAGGCCGAGCTCGCCCCCGTCGGCGAAGCGCGTGCTGGCGTTCACGAGCACGGTCGACGACTGCACGGCGCTCACGAACTCGCGCGCGTGTGCCTCATCACGCGTGACGATCGCCTCCGTGTGGTTGCTGCCGTAGTGCGCGATGTGCTCGACCGCCTCTTCCAGCGAATCGACCACGCGCACGGCCAGGATCAGATCCAGGTACTCGGCGTGCCAATCCTCGAGCGTGGCAGGGGCGACGTCGTCGCCGAGGATCGCGCGCGTGCGCTCGCATCCCCGCAGCTCCACGCCGGCCGTGCGCAGCGGGGCGGCGATGGCCGGAAGCAGGCGCGCGGCCCGGGCGTGCACCAGCAGCGTCTCCAGCGCGTTGCACACGCCCGGACGCTGCATCTTGGCGTTGTAGACGATCGACGCCGCCATGTCCGGATCCGCGTCCTCGTCCACGTAGACGTGACACACCCCCTTCGCGTGCTTGAGCACGGGAACCCGGCTCGCCTCGCACACCGCGCGAATCAGCGCCTCGCCGCCGCGCGGGATCACCAGGTCGATCAGGTCCTCCAGCTGCACCAGCTCCCGGATCGCTGCGCGGTCCGTGGTGCCCACGAGCTGGATCGCATCCGGCGTGACGCCTGCGCCGGCGAGGGCGGCGCGCAGCACCCCGGCGATGGCCGTGTTGCTGTGGAAGGCTTCCTTGCCGCCGCGCAGGATCACGGCGTTGCCAGCCTTCAGGCAGAGCGCGGCCGCATCCGAGGTCACATTCGGCCGGCTCTCGTAGATCACGGCCACGACTCCGAGCGGAATCCGCACGCGCGCAACGTGTAGCCCGTTCGGCCTCGTCCAGCTCTCCGCCGTCTCGCCCACCGGATCCGGCTGAGCGGCCACCTCCCGCACCGCGGACGCCAACCCCGCGATCCGCTGGCGGTCGAGGCGGAGCCGGTCCACCATGGCCGCGCCGAGACCCTGCTCCTGCGCGCGCCGGAGATCGACACCGTTCGCCGCTTCGATCGCGTCAGCGTTCGCGTCGAGGGCAGCCGCCATAGCCTCGAGTGCCGCCGCCTTGGCTACGGGCAGCGTGCGCGCGAGCTCGCGCGCGGCCACTCGGGCCCGCCGCGCCTGCTCCAGCACCTCCGCTCTCAGGTCCCTGGCACCGCTCGTCCCGCTCACGCGCCCCGCCTCTCCGCCGGCACGGGCGCCCGGTCGGTGCGGGAGGGGAGCAACACACCCGCCCGAATGCGCGTCCCCACCGGGCGCCCGCCGTAGACCGCGTCCAGAGTATCGGCCTCGAGCCCGCTCGCGATCACCGTCGGGATGCCGTGGGCCGCCGCCGTCGCAGCCGCTTGCAGCTTGGTGCGCAGGCCGCCCGTCGATTCCGGCCCGCGCGCGCCCCAGCAATACGCACGCAGCTCCCCCGGAGCGGCCACTTCCGCAATGATGCGCGCATCCGGGTGGCGGTGCGGATCCCGGTCGTACACCCCGGCGACGTCCGTGAGCAGCACGAGCAGGTCGGCGCGCACGAGCGCCGCCGTGTACGCGGCCAGGTTGTCGTTGTCGCCGACCCTCACGTCCTCGGAGGCGACGACGTCGTTCTCATTCACGATCGGGTGCACGCCCGCCTCGAACATCGCCTCCAGCGCGCGCCGCGCCGCCAGGAAGCGCGGTCGACTCCGCAGCACATCGCCGGTCAGCAGGACCTGGCCGATGCGCCGGCCGCGCGCCTCGAACAGCTCCGCGTACGCGCGGATGAGCCGCGCCTGCCCGATGGCGGCGGCCGCCTGTCGCGCCGGCGCGCTCGCCGGCGGCGCGGGCAGGGAGAGTCCCGCGAAACCGGCCGCAACGGCTCCGCTCGTGACGAGCACGGTCTGCGTTCCTTCATGCTGTGCGATCGCCGCCACGATCCGCTCCAGCCGGTCACGCCGCAGCTCGGGCGTGCCGCCGGTGAGGACGCGGCTGCCCACCTTCAGCACCAGTCGCCGCGGCGGCGCAGCCCCGTTGCCGTCGTTTATTGCTGTATACTTATCCATCGTGCGAGCGTCCGTCCCGTCCCCCGTCTCCTATTGCAATCGATATGAGCGGCTAATACGGTACACCTCTGCCGGAGCCGAGGCAAGGGTTTGTGCATGAGTATGCAATCCCGATGAAATAACCTGCGGGCGAGGGTGAGGGTGAGCGTGGGCGTGAGGGCAATGCGGGTGGAACGGCGGGTGGGGCAACTTCCGGTAGTGCGAGAGCCGGTTCAGGCGAGCAGGTGGTGCAGGTGGGGAGCCAGAGCCCGGAAGGCGCGGGCGCGGTGACTGCGGCGGTTCTTCTCCTCGGGCGCTAGCTCGGCGAAGCTGCGCCCCGCCTCCGGCAGGAAAAAGAGCGGATCGTAGCCGAAGCCGCCGGTACCGCGCGGCCGCCGCAGGATCTGGCCGGCACACGTGCCGAGCGCGGCGAAGCAGCGATCTTCGGCGAGTGCGAGCACGGCGACACAGACGTAATGCGCGCCCCGCTGCGCCGTCGGCACATCGTGGAGCCGCTCGAGCAGGATGCGGTTGTTGGCCTGGTCGAGCTCCTGGCCGTCGAGGTCGTCGCGGCCGGAGAAGCGCTTGCTGTATACGCCCGGCGCCCCCGCGAGCGCTGCCACCTCGAGCCCGGAATCGTCCGCCAGGACTGGCGAGCGCGTGCGGCGCAGGAAGTGAAGCGCCTTGGCGGTTGCGTTGTCGAGAAAGCTCTGGCCGCGTTCGACGCCGGCCTCCTCGGGATCCCGCGCCAGGCCGAACTCGTCGAGCGTGAGCAGCTCGAGCCGCGCGATGCCGCCGAGAATCTCCCGAATTTCGCGAGCTTTGTCCGGGCTGCGCGTCGCGAGGACGAGCCGCACGGATCACCCCTGGCTCAGCGCTGCCCGCTGGAGCCGGAGCAGCGCGCGGATGCCCTCGAGGGCGAGGTCGAGCATCTCGTCGAGCTGATCGCGAGGGAAGCTCCCGCGCTCGGCCGTCCCCTGCACCTCCACGAGACCCCCACTTTCGAGCGCGACCACGTTCATGTCTACTCCCGCGGCCGCGTCTTCAAGGTAGTCGAGGTCGAGGCGCACTTCGCCGCCCACCACGCCCACGCTGACGGCGGCGACGAGCTCGCGCACCGGCTGACGCTCCACCAGGCCGTTCTCGAGCAAGCCGGCGCAGGCGTCGTACAGCGCGACGGACGCCCCGGTGATGGCGGCCGTGCGCGTGCCGCCGTCGGCGCCCAGCACGTCGCAATCGAGCAGGATCGTACGCTCGCCCAGCGCCGCCAGGTCGACAGAGGCGCGCAGCGCGCGCCCGATCAAGCGCTGGATCTCCTGCGTGCGCCCGCCGATCTGCCCGCGCTCGCGGGGCGTGCGCTGGAGCGTGGCGCGCGGGAGCATGGCGTATTCCGCGGTCACCCACCCGGCGCCGGCGCCACGCCGCCATTCCGGCACCCCCTCCTGCACGGTGGCCGCGCACAGCACGCGCGTCGCGCCGGCGGCAATCAGACACGAGGCTTCGGCGTAAGGCGCGGCGCCGCACTCGAGCGTGACGGGACGGAGCTGGTGGTTGCCGCGCTGCACGCGCGGGCGCGGTCCGTTCATGGCGCCTGCGCGATCCGGCGGATCAGATCCGTCGTGGACCGCCCCTCGAGGTACGGCAGGATCACGACGCGGCCGCCGGCCGCTTCCACCTCGGTCGCGCCGACCACGTCCTGCGGGCGGTAGTCGCCGCCCTTGACCAGGACGTCGGGCAGCAGCGCGGCGACCAGCTCGCGCGGCGTATCCTCGTCGAAGATGGTGACGACGTCCACGCAGGCGAGCGCGGCGACGATGGCGGCCCGATCCTCCTGCGCCACGAGCGGCCGGCCGGCTCCCTTCAGCCTGCGCACGGAAGCATCGGAGTTGAGGCCCACGACGAGCATATCGCCGAGCTCGCGGGCGCGGAACAGGACCTCCACGTGGCCGCGGTGCAGCAGATCGAAGCACCCGTTGGTGAAGACCACGCGCGCCGGGCGCGGCCGGCCAAAGCGCGCGAGCAGCTCGGCGCGCGTGAGGACTTTGCTCTGGGGAGAGCGCACGCTCGACCCGCTCATGGCGCGCTCACCTGCGGCAGGGCCGCGGCGTCGCACGCGCGCAACTCCCGCAACAGCCTGGCCGCGCCGCGCTCGAGCAGGTCGCGGGCCAGACGTGCCCCCACGCCTTCCGCCTCACCGGCAGACCCCCGCGCCTCGCCCGCGAGCATCCGTTGGCCATCCAGGGAAGCGATGAACCCGTGCAACTCGAGGGTATCCGTGCGGACGTCTGCCAGCGCGCCGATGGGAATCTGACACCCACCCTCCAGACCGCGCAGGAACGCGCGCTCGGCGGTCACCTCGGCACGGGTGGCCGCGTCGTCCAGAGACGCGAGCAGGTCGCGTGTGACCGCGTCATCCTCTCGCGCCGTCACCGCGAGCGCGCCCTGCCCCGCCGCCGGAAGCCACGCCGGCGCTTCCAGGATCTCGCCGATCGCCGCCTCGCGACCGAGCCGCCGGAGCCCGGCGACGGCGAGGATGACGGCGTCGTATTCCCCGGAAGAGAGCTGGCGCAGGCGCGTATCCAGGTTGCCGCGCAAGTCGAGCACGAGCAGGTCCGGTCGCGCGTGCAGCAGCTGCGCGCGGCGACGCAGCGAGCTCGTGCCGACCCGCGCGCCGCGAGGGAGCGCAGCCAGCGTGGCGGGACGGCCGGGTGCCGGGATCAAGGCGTCGCGCGGATCCTCGCGGCGCAGTACGGCCGCGAGCGCGAGCCCCGGCTCGGAGCCTGTCGGCAGATCCTTGAGCGAATGGACGGCCGCGTCGACCCGGCCGGCGAGCACGGCGCGGTCGATTTCCTTCGTGAAGAGCCCCGTCTCGCCCATGCGGGCCAGGGGAACGTCGGTCGTGCGATCGCCCGTCGTGCGGAGCGAAACGACCTCGACGGCGAGACCAGGGTGCGCTTGCTGGAGGAGCGACTGCACATGCTCGGCCTGCCAGCGCGCCAGGGCGCTGCCGCGCGCGCCGAGCCGGAGCATCATGGCGAGGAAGCCGCTCGCGCTTCCGCCGCCGCGGGCTGCGCGAGCGCGGGCTCCGGGACGGGCTCGGCGGCCCGGCGGAAGATCGCCTTGAGCAGAGGCGGCGCCACGAACGTGGTGAGCATGACCATGATCAGGATCGCGCTGTACACCTCGGAGGACAGAATGCCGGCCGTGAGCCCGAGGTGAGCCGCGATCAGACCGACCTCCCCCCGCGGGATCATGCCGACGCCGATGGTCAGGTGGTGCAGCTTGGTGCGACCCCAGCCGACCGAGTAGCCGCTCACCACCTTGCCGACGATGGCGAGGATCAGCAGCGTGCCGCCGAGGATCAGCACCGACCAGTCGAAGCTCTCCGAGCCGGGGATGAACAGGCCGACGTTCACCGCGGCCCCCACGAACACGAAGAACACGGGCGTCAACACATCGGCCACCGGCTCGATCCGCTCCGCGATCAGGTCGAACTGCTCCGTCGTGCTGAGGACGATGCCCGCGGCGAAGCTGCCGATGATCATCGCCGAATGCGCGAGCCCGGCGAGCGCCGCGAACAGCAGGGCGAACGAGAGCGCGCTCACGAGCAGAACGCCGCGCACGCGCAGCTTGTCGACGAAGGCGAACAGCCGCGGGGCGACCACGTTGCCGATGATCACGGCCATGACCAGGAACCCGGCGGCGACCGCGAATTTGAGGGCGATGCCGAACAGGGTCAGTGCGGCGCCCGTGGCCAGCCCGGCCACGATCGCGAGCACGACCAGACCGAGCACGTCGTCGATCACCGCCGCCCCGATGATCACGCGCGCCTCGCGCGTGTGAATCCGGTTCAGGTCGGTGAGGACGCGCGCGGTGATGCCGACGGAGGTCGCGGTGAGCGTAGCGCCGACGAACGTCGCCACCATGCTGTCGGTCACGCCGGGCTGGAGCGCGCCGATCTGCGGGCGCAGGAGCATCCAGTAGACGAAGGCCAGCACGAACGGCATGATCACGCCCACACCGGCCACGATGGTCGCGGCCGCGCCCACGCGCGCCATCTCCTTGAGATTCGTCTGGAGCCCGATCTCGAAGAGCAGGATGGCCACGCCCAGCTCGGCCAGCAGATTCACCATCTCGTGCAGGGAGCCGTCGGCGGGAATGACGGCGAGCACGCTGCTCCCCAGCACGACGCCCGCGAGCAGTTCGCCCAGCACGGCCGGCTGGCCGATGCGCTCGGCCAGCTCGCCGAAGAGCTTGGCGGAGATCAGGATGGCGATGAGGACCAGGAAGAAATGCTCGACGCGCAGCCCGCCCGGCTCCGCGGCCGGCGCAGCGGCCAGGAGCAGCGGGAGCAGGAGCCAGGGGATGAGCCGCTGGGCGCGTCGCATCATGAGCGGGTCGAGGCGCAGGGCGGGCGTCGCGCCGGGCGCGCCCCCCGGATTCCGCTGCGGCGGTCGCCGCGGCCGCAGCCTACCATTGCGACTGGGCGCCGTCCAGGATCTGCTGCACCAGATGCTCGATGGCCTCGGTGCGCGCCTTGAGATCGGGCTGGGAATCCGGGCGGTAGACGCCGCGGCCCGTCAGGCTCTGCGATTCCCAGAGGACCAGGTTCGCTTTCGGGTCGATCAGCTCCACGGCCACGGCGATCTGGACCTGGTGCTCGAGCACCTGCGCCGCCTGCCCCGCTTCTCCCAGGCGGTAGCTCTGGGCAACGTCATCATAGCGTAGGATCCGGCCGCGCAGCACCACGTCGGCGACCTCCCGCCCGGCGGGCCGCACGCCGAGCGCGCGCGGCACGCGGTCCAGCAGCCTGGTGAAGAGCTGCTGCTCCAGCTCGAATTGCGCGGTGTGGTTCTCGAACGACTCGATGTAGAGCGTGCGCAGATGCGACGGGAATCCGCCGCCTCCCTGGAAACCGTAGTTACAACCCGCCACCAGCAGTACGGCGGCCAACACCGTCCAGGCCGCGACACGGCGACACGGCGACGCGGCGGCGGCGCTGTTGCCGGTGCAGGGCCCGCCGCCCCCTGGCGTCGGGCTTGCGAGGAAGGACGCGCCGGCGCGGCGAGCGGTGTCAGCGCGCCCCTGGCGTCCAGATCTCGGGCGGGAACGGATCGACGGTCTGCACATCATCCAGCTTCAGACTCAGCTCTCGGAACGCGACCCAGTCGCGGTAGACGGCGTCGAGCGCGACGCCGGCTTCGGCCGCGCTCAACTCGACGGATTGGCGGCCCGACTCACCTTCCCATTCGGCGCGCTGCAAGCGGCCGTCGGCCAGAAGGAAACGCCAGCGACCGTCCTTTTGTCTGTACTCCAGACGTGTCTCTTCGGGTCCCTTCTGCACGCGTGTCAATTGCGCGCCCGGCGGCGGGCGGAAAACGCCCAGCGTGCCCCACAGCAGCGAGGGTGGCGGCAGCGGCGCCGCCGCCCCTGCGGGCAGGCGCAGCTCGCCGTCCACGAGGGCCGCGCTGAGAACCGTCTCCTGGCGCGGGCCGAACAGGTCGACACGCGCGCGGTAGGGCGGCTCGACGCGGGCAATGCCGCGGCCGCCGAAGGAGGCGTCCGCTTCCTTCAGCGTCCAGTCGAACAGGATCCGCAACGGCCGCTGCGGCGCCGTGACGGCGATGGCGTCGCGTTCCGCCGCGGCCGCCTCGGCCGGTGTACTCACCGACCCGTGGCGCGCGGCGCATGCCGCCGGCGCGAGCAGCAGCGGCAGGAGCGCTATGCTTCGGACGACTGTTCGGAAGAGCGAAACATAGCCAGGCCTCGGGAACGCGTCAACCCGAACCGGCATCAGTAGTTGAAGCCGAAGAAGAAGTCGACGAAGGTGGAGGCGAAGGTCTCGCCTTCGTCGAATACGACGGGCGGCTTCTGGCCGATGCGAAAGCGGCGGCCGAGGTCGAGGCGCAGGACGAGCGGAGGTCCGAGCGAGGTGCGCAGGCCCAGGCCATAGCTGCCCCAGGTCCCTTCCGGCTTCTGCTCCTCGAGCCAGCTCGAGCCCAGGTCGGTGAAGAGCGCGCCCTGGATCCCCGGGAACGTGATGTTGCCGAAGGGGAACTCGAAACTGAGCCCGTGCAGGATGGGGAATCGCCACTCCTGGTTCAGCAGCCAGACGCGCGAGCCGGCGAGCGAGAAGCGCGGGTAGCCGCGCAGGCGGTGCGGGCCGCCCAGCACGCCGCGGCCGGGGATGGCGCCGTCGCTGTAGAACAGGTAGGCGCGCAGGGCGTAGGCGCTCAACAGCGAGGTTCGGACATAGCGGCGGTAATCGCCGATGATCACGTAGTGCTCGGCGGTCGCGCTGCGCGTCACGGGCTGCCCCGAGATCTGGCTGGGCAAGGTGCAGGAGAAGCAGGTGACCAGGCCGGCCTTGATGTTGTAGCGCTCGCCGTCGATCGGCCCGGTGGGCAGCCAGAGCGTGTTGTCCTTGACGTAGGAGACGAAATTGCTGGTCAGGAGGCCATCGCGCGTGAGGTCCACGGAATCCGGCCGCGTGGTCCGGCCGAAGACGCCCTCCTCGAAAGCGTCCTGAATGTCCACGCGGTTGCTGCGCTCGAGGCCCAGCTGGAGCTCCAGGCGCTCGAACTTCGAGAACGGGTAGCTCGCGACGAAATACCCGCCGACCGTCTCCTCACGGTAGATATCGAACGCCACATCGCGGAACAGACCGCGGAAGCGGAACAGCCCCGCACCGAAGTTCAGCCGGTGCGCCAGATTCAGGTACAGCAGGTGGCC
>JACQPS010000220.1 GCA_016207445.1 Gemmatimonadota bacterium
CTGGCCTAGGGCGCGGCCAACGTGGTGCGCGAAAGGAGAACCGCGGCGCCGCGCGAGCGGCGCCGCGGTTCGTTCCTGCCGACGCGGCGGGGAACCCGAATGCCACCCGGGCGGGTGGCGGCATCGCACCTGCGGTTAGTGGGTAAGTCGATGCTCCGTGGACCCCCCGCCGCGGATGGACCTCTGCGCAGCCGCGAGACGGCCGCGCAACACATCGAGGGAATCGGCCAGCTGGCCCAGCTCGTTGCGGACCGGTAGCCGGATGGGGGAATCCAGCTTGCCGGCGGTCAGCCCCTCCACGGCCTCTTCCAGCGAGCGCAGCGGCCGGAAAAGCTGGAGCAGGATCAGCCAGTAGCCGAGCACGAGCACGACGACGCCGGCGGCGAGGAATCCCAGTTGCGCGAGCTTGAGTCGTGCGACCCGGCCCTCCGCAGCCGACTCGTATATCCGGACCGCTTCATCCACCTTGTTCAAAATCGTCGCGGACAGGGTCTCGAGATCCTCGAGCCCCTGTGTGAACGCAGGGGTGCCTGCTGCCTGCTCCAGCACTGCGTGTGCGCTGCGGTGCAGCGGCTCCCAGTAGTCTCGAACCTCTTCCAGGGCCGCACGGAAATGGCGGTCGGTCGCCGGTGGGAGCTCGACCACATCGCCGCCGTAGGGCACGGACCCACCCTCGATGAGTGCGCGCAGGTCCAGGGCGAACTCGTGCGCCGTGTCGTGCATGCGCTCCAGGTACTGCGGCTCCTGCCCGTGCGCGAGCCCGAGCGCCGCCTCCTTGGCCATTTTCTGGCTGAGCATGCGCTCGCGTCCCGCGAGATTGAGCACGCGCGCGTCGTGCTCCTGCGTGCGCGAGTTCCAGACGCTGGTGGTTACCGATAGCGCACCCACCAGCACCACGTCGACCAGCACGAGGCCGATCGTGAAGCGCAGCGTCAGCCGGGGGACCGCCACTGCGTTACCAGGCCAGCAAGGACACGAGCAGGATCAACAGGATCAGCAGGGCGATGCCACCCAGCTCCAGCAACGAGATCGCGATGGTCTCAGCCGCCTTTACGTCCATGAACCCCGCCGCCGCGCCCGTGCCCTTCACCAGAAGCACGCTCCACGTCAGGATCGTGGCCAGCTCGAGCCCGCGGATCCCCCAGACGACGAGCCCCGGCGCCTGCGGCCGGTCCGCGGAGAAGAGGGCCGACCCGTAGAAGGCGAGCTCCGTGGGAATCACGATGGCGAGCAGCGGCAGGAACAGCCACGTGGAGTAGCCGAACACGGCGTACATGCGCTCGGTGTCGCCCTCACCGCCCAGTGCGTCCGCGCTCCAGGAGAGCAGCCCCCCGGCGAAGTAGAGCGCCAGGAAGCCCAGCACCCCGCCCAGCAGCAGCACACCGACCGTGGCGGGCGCGAAACCGACCCGATCGCCGAGCGCCAGCCACTTGGCGCCGATATACGCGACGAAGATCCCCGAGAGCGCCGAGAAGAAGAGCTCCGGCGCAGCCTCCCGCTCCGCGCGGCGGAACAACACGGGGAACAGCGCCTTCGGGTGCGGGACCAGCTCCAGGAGATCGACGACGAGTGGCGGCGAGCTCGCAGTAAAACGGCTGTCGGAGGACATCGTCGCACCTCCTGTCGGACACGGAAGCCTCGCTGAAACAGTAGCCCGGGGCAAAGCGCGAATCTGTCGGGCAGCGGTGGAATCCGGGTAGGGGAATGCCCGACCGGAGTGTTGCGCCGCGCCCGCTCGGCCTCTTTGCCGAAAGAACCCGCACACGCCGGGGCTACGCCCGGTTGTCGGGCCGGAGGGCCACGTGCACGTGGAGCAAGGGAGAGGCCCGATGGCGGGGGTGCACGGAAATGCGGGACCGACGGGCGACAGCGAAAAAGGCGCGTGGTTGCGCGATGTTTCCAGTGGGGCAAAAGCGCCAGCCGTGGGGGGTCGGGCGACCCGGCTGCCGCTGGCGCAAAAACGCCCACCCCGGCCGGCCGGAGCCGGTCAAAATGTCCTACCGGGGCCTATTAGAGTCGGCCGGTGATCGGAGCTCAGGAGCCGAATACGAAGTCGAGCGACGCGATCTGCCCGTCCTGGATCACGATCTCCCGCCGCAACTCGCCGAGCTGGGCGTGCCAGGAGTGCAGCACGTAGCGCCCGGGGGGGACGTCTCTGATCTCGAACACGCCGTCGGGCGCGGTCAGGGCGTAATACGGGTGGTCGAAGACCCAGATGGCGGCGCGCATCCACTCGTGCGCGTCGCACTCGACTTCGATCAGACCCGGTCTTGCCAGGGCACGACGGTTCTTCACCTCTACGCCGCGGCCGGGAAGGCCGAAATTACCCACCGTGCGCCGCGTGTGGTACAGATGCACGTTGTGCATGAGGGGGTCGAGGTTGCGCAGCGTGAGGACCGCTCCGGCCTCGGCCACCTGAACGGGCGGATCGAAGTCGCACCGAACGTTGGCGAGGGTTACAGCGCTCGAGCGGGTAGCCACCGGGATCGGTCCTTCCAGGAACACCACGCTGTTGGCGACCCGGCTATTGCGTACGAGCAGGTGGCGCGATGGCACCGTTGCGCCACATACGTCCGCGTCGGTCGTGACCTTGAGCTGCTCGGGCGTCGGCGCCGGGCCGCGGTAACTGACCGTACCCTTGACCGCGCCGCGCTGCCCGGCCGCGGACGTGGCGGTCGACAGAAGCACGAGCAAGCCAAGCGCAAGCTTGGTGGGCGTTGTCATTCTAGCCTCAGGGATCAGAAGTACGCGTGCATTTCCAGGCTGACGCGGTCCACGTCCGTGCGGGCCTGCGGGATGTCCTGGAGCAACGTGTAGAACGCGGAGAGCTGGAGGAAAGCCACCGGGAACGCTTCCACGCCGAAGCGCGCGCGAACGCGGGCGTTCTCCGCGATTTCGGTGTCGGGGTCGAGGAAGCCGTAGGTGAGTTTCACGTTGAGCCCGCGGCGGAGCAGGACGTCGCCTTCCACGTACGCGGCGAGGCGCTCGACGCGCCCGCTGGCGGCGCCGTCGTCTCGCACGAGGTCGGCCTCGCCGAGCAGCGTGATCCGCCCCGTGCTCACGCCCGCGTATCCGCCCAGCACGGTCCGGCGACTGCCGCCGCCCTCGTTGCGCGACGCCGAGGCACCCAGCCGGAGGCGACGAAGGGCGAGCGCCACGCTGCCGGTGATTTGCTTCGCATCGTCGGCCTCCGCCGCGCCCTGGCTGCCATTGGACAGGGCCACCACGATCGTGAGTGACCCTGGCTCGATTCCCAGCTCGAGCCCCTGGTCGGGCGTATCGTAGGTAAAGCCGGTCTGCTCGCGTATGAACTCGCGGTCATCGGGCAAGCGTAGCCCGTACGGGAGCAGGAACTTTCCGGCTTTTACGTAGCCGTTCGCCGGCAGCCCTTCCAGCAGCACGAAGGCTTCGCGGGCCGATGCGCCCGCGGGGCCGAGCGTCTCGTCGAAGTAGACGGTCAGGCGATCGGCCACGGGGCGGAGCTCGAGTTGCACGTTGGACTCGTCGATCTCCACGGCGGCCCGTGGTGTGCTCCGTCCGATCGTGCCGAATGCCGCGACCCGAAGGTTGCCGCCGACCGCGGCAAAATCGTTGAGCGAGCGACCGCGGAACCCCGTCGGACGTAATGGGAGTCGCGTCTGCCCGTAAATATTCCCGAAGGCGTTGCGCCCGCCGCCGCCCGTGCGGTTCGTGTGGCATTGGGAGCATTGAAGCCCGGTTCGCACGGCCAGGTACGGCTCGGCCGCGGCCGCCGTTGGAATCCATTCGAGGAGGAGGGCGGCGGCGGAGAGAGTGCAGGGAATGCGCAGCCACATCGTCGTCCTCCGTTTCAATCAGGAGCGCCGGCCGCGATCCACTGCCGAATCGCGTTCAGCTCCTCCGCCGTGAGCGGCGCCAGTCCGAGCGGCATACGGCCGCCGGTGATCCCGGCACGACCCTCCAGCTTCCAGATGAGGTAGCTGGAGTCCGGCTGGCTGGGTCGGACGCGCAGCATTGCGGGTTGCTCCACGCTCGCGACGCCCACGAGGTTTGCGCGTGCCACGCCCGCGTCCAGCGCGAGGCCGAGCGGGGCCGATGCGCCCGTATGACACGCGGCGGCGCAGATCGGCGAGAAGATCCGTTCCTGGATCGAGGACAGTGTGGGCGCGAGTGGACCGGCCGGCGTCCGGACGGGCCGGCCGAACTCGTCGAGCCCGGTGCCGTCGCCGACGCAGCCGCCGACCAAGGCGAACGCGAGCAGTGGCCAGCGATGTTCCACCCTCATGGCTTCCCCGCCGCAGTGCGCGCCGCGCCGACTGCAGCCTCCGCATCCTCCCGCAACAGGCGGTACGGTAGCGAAGGGCGTCGCTCGAGGGATTGGATGTAGTAGACGAGCGCCCACAACCGCCGTTCGACGAGCGCGTCCAACGCGGCTGGCGACATGGCGGCCAGCTCGGCGGCGTTGGGTTCCCGCGTCAAGTAGGTCGCGGCGCCATCGAACTCTGCCGGCGGGAGCCGGCGCCGCAGCCCCGCCACATCGGCGTTCGCTCCCCCGGCGTACGCCAGCACGCTCGGCTCCAGCGCCGGCATCGGTGTACCGCTCAGCCCGGTGCGCAGTGTGCGGTAGAGTGCCTCGGGCGAGCCGCCGTTCTTGTAGGCACCCCGCGTGAAGTCGTAAGGGCGGATGGGGTCCCCGTAGTCGTCCGAGAGTCGCCGCGCCGAAGGTCCGTTTCCGCGCCCGCGCTCCCCATGGCACTGGGCACAGCCCAGCACCGCATAGACCCAGGGCCCTTCCGAAATCAGCTCCCGCGACCGGCCTGGAGGAGAGGGAAGGGGTACCGGAGGGTCGGGGGCTTCGGTCCGAAACGTCGGCGCGAAGCTCTTGATATAGCGGACGAGCGCCCAACACTCGGCCTCGGTCAGCCGAGTGCCCCATGCGGGCATCCAGGTTCCGGCAACGCCCTGTGAGATCGTGCGGAACAGGTCCTGGTCGCTCGGCAGCGATCCCGACGGCGTCGTCCGGAACTTGAAAACACCGGCCGTGAAGTCGCGTGGTCGAGGCAGGCCGAGGCCCCGTGCGGCGGGCCCGCGGCCGTCGCCCCGCGCGCCGTGGCACGCGGCGCAGGCATCCGCGTACAGCCGCGCCGCGTCCACGGCCGAGACCAGGTCAGGCACAGCGCTGGGGGGCGCTTGGGCGGAGCAGACGGGAACCGGCCCTCCCAGCGCGAGCAGGACGAGCACGCCCACGTGCCCGGGTAGCTGGGCCGGTCGTGCTCGCCCGCGATGCTCAGCCACGGGCGCTCACCCCGCGCTGACGGCGATGCTGCCGATCATCCCCTTCTCGGCATGCTGAGGAAGGGTGCAGCGCGTCTCGTACGTGCCGGTCTTCGTGGGTACAACGAACAGGTAGGTGGCCCCCCCTACCATGAGCTCCACCGCCTTCAGGTACGGCGCCTTGATCTCCGCCTGCGTGTCTTCCGCCTTCCGCCACACCGTGGTCTTGAAGAACTCGGCCGCCGTCCAGTAGTGCTTCTCCACGTTGCCAGCGGCGCTCTCCAGCCGGATGCGGTAGCCGGTACCCTGCAGCAACGTGAGGTCCTTCGGCACGAAGGTGAAGGTGGGCGTTTCCTGCACGCTAATGGTCAGGTCCACCCGCGTCTGCCAGACCGTGTGCGAGCTCGACCGCCGGCCATCGCTCAGCAGCGTCGCGTCGAAGTCCGTCGCGATCTCCAGGTCCAGCTTGTTGTCCTCGCCTCCCGTGATCACGAACTGCGCGGTCATGCCCGCTTCCTTGTGCCCCGGAATCGTGCACACGATGTCGTACGTTCCCGGCAGGACCGGCACGAAGTACAGGTCCAGCGCGCCCCCGACCATCAGCTCCACTTCGCTGAAGTACGGCGCCTTGTACTCGGCCTGTGACGTCTCGATCTTCCGCGTCGCGATCGCCTGGTAGAAGTTGCCCAGGCCCGTCGGCGAGACATAGTGCTTCAGCACGTTCGGCGATCCGTTCAGGATGCGCAGCACGTACGGCTTCCCGGCCTCGAACGTCAGCCGGTTCGGCGAGAACGACAGGGCCCCCGTGGGCGACTCCACCATCGTCAGGGTCACCACGGTCTTCTGGTCCCAGTTTACCGACGCCAGCCAGTCGGTAACGGTGACCGGTCCCGCGAGCTCCGGCTCGGTGCCGTTGTCGTCGCACGCTCCGGCCACGGCCCCGAACAGGACGAGCCACAATCCTGTTCCCTTCCAGCGCCTTGCCGACATGTTCGCCTCCCGTTGACGGCCAGCTCCGGCCCGCGTTTACCTGGCGACGTCACCCGGGCCCGCCCCCCGGGCCCGGCATCATGCGTCGAGTGCCTTGTCTCCAGGGCAGGAAGCGCACCGGAGACACTCGGCCTGGCACTTCGCGCCACAACAGCATGTCTGGTAACGAGTTAAAGCGAAGAGCCGGCCGCGCCGTTGCGCTGCCGTCGGCCCGGCAGTGCGACGTGGCTTGTCACAGGTGCGTCAGCGCGTGACGCCAGTCGCCAGCGGCGATGCGCAGCTCGTGGAGTGGTGATTCAGAACGCCACGTCCAGGCGGATCCAGAGGGAATGCGGTCGGCGGGAGTCGCGCTGCGGTGGGGGCGCGTCGGAGGCGTACAGATCGCCCTCGACCACGGCACGTACGTTCTGGCGCACGAGCAGCACCAGGCCTGGAAGCACGCGTGTCTGATCGGCGTCGGTCACGGTGAAATCGCTTTCCGCGGACGCGTCGGTAGTGAAGTAATCGAGCTTGAGTGAGCCGATGAGCCACGGTAGAAAGAGCACCTCGGCCTTGCCGAAGAGGCTCGACCAGCTCAGGGCGCCCGGTGAATCGGGTCCCCAGGGGTTCTCGTTGCGGGCTGCCATCCACCCGAAGCCGAGGTCCAGGGGACCGTAGAGCGTCCGCGCGTTGACGCCGAAGGCGCGGTGTCGGTCCTGGCTGCCTCGGGCCACGGGCTCGGCCCCGGCGTAGCCGAAATGCTCGAGGATGATGCTGCGATCCATGAGCTGGCCGCGACCGCCGGTAACGGGCCGGCCACCGGGCGGATAGGTCCCGTCCAGCCGGAGCCCGCCGAGCTTGTAACGCAGCTTGTAGTAGATGTCCTTGTGATTGTTGTTGTCGGCTGTCTGCGCGCCGGCGCCCTGGGCGAGGCCGACCGCGTAGAAGAGGCGACCCGCCGCGGCCAGGCCATTCAGCTCCAGCGCGGGCTGGCTCTGCCGTAACTGGAATTCATTGGCCGAGCGCGCGCCGCGCCCTGCTCCGCCGAGCTCCAGGTCGGACGCCCGGAACTGCTGCCACAGGAAATTCTCCCGGGCGGCCCGATCGATCTGACGGTCCGCGAACGTGAAGAGATAGAGGTTCTGGAGGCCGACCCACAGGTTGAGCGCACGCGGAGGCAAGATGGGCAGGAAGTCCTGAAACTCGAGCTTGGCCTGGACGAGCTGGGTGCCGCGCTCCCGGCTCCATTCGAGCTCCAGGAACGCGGCCACACCCTCGCCGAGCGTGGTGCCGGCCAGGAGATAGATCTCGTGGGGGAAGCGGTAGCTCCAGCTCCGGCCCCCCGCCGCGCCGCGGCTTACCTGCACGTCGTTCTGAATGCGTAGTGCCAGTGGCACGGCCGCAGGGAGCTCGCCCGGCCAGATCGCGCGCGGCCAC
The DNA here is from genome assembly GCA_016207445.1 of Gemmatimonadota bacterium. Taxonomy (GTDB): domain Bacteria; phylum Gemmatimonadota; class Gemmatimonadetes; order Longimicrobiales; family RSA9; genus JACQPS01. Next base: position 7,660 of record JACQPS010000220.1, read on the forward strand.
AGGTCCTTCCAGGGGTCCTCGCCGAGCGGCACGGGCTCGTCGCGGCGCAGCAAGGCATCGTTTTCCGGAAAGCGGTAGCCATTCAGGCGGAACGCCTCGCCGAGCACGTTCAGCTTCGGCGCGGCCGTGTGGCAGGTCGAGCACGTGGTGCGGTACTTCCGCGAGAACGCCGGGATCGGGGCTTCCGGTGCAGGTCGTAGCGCGTGAGGTGTGGTGGCCGCCGTCGTCGCGGAACAGGCCAGGATGCTTGCCGCGATCAGAAGCCGGCTGTGCGCCCGGGTGTGGCGCCGTGGACGGGAGCGCCCGCTCATGACCGGGTCGACTTCGCGTGCCGCCGGTCCGACGCGGCTTCGAGCTCGACTTCCAGGCGGATGCTGGTGCCGTCGCGCACGAGCAGCGGCCGCTCGTACGGCCGGGTGCGCGGGTGCCAGACGTGTAGCGCGTAGCGCCCGGCCGGCAGCTGCAACCGGAACCGCCCATCGCGATCCACCACGCTGTGGTAAGGCGTTGGAATAACCAGCACGTAAGCCACCATCTCGGGGTGGACGTGGCAAAGGATAACGTGGGCACCCGGCTCGGCGAAGGTGTGTTCCCGCCGCTCTCCGCGCGGATACGTGCCCAGATCGAAGCCGCTGCCGGGGCCTGCCGGCCCGAACACGTTGTGCAGGATTGGATCGCTGTTCCGGAATTGGACACGGCTGCCAGGCAGAACCGGGAGAACACGCGGGACGAAGCGGAGGTTCACCTGGTCGATCAGATGCGACGTCGGTGGGGGGCGGAGCGCCTCGGCTGCGCCAGTGGGTTCGGCCGGGACCAGGAAGACGACGGCCCCCGTCAGGCGCACGTTCAACGCGCTGAGCGTGCCCTCGAGCTGCGCCTGCGCGGCAACCCAGCCGGGGAGTGCGAGCAGCCACGCGGCCGATAGAACGACGATGCGCGCTCGCATTATGCCGAGTCGGCGCGTGGCGGCTCGCGCAGCTGGGCGAGCCAGCGGTGAAGTGTGCGTCGGCTCAGACCGGCCGCGCGGGCCGCACGCGTGACGTTGCCCCCGTGCTCTTCGAGCAACCGCGTGAGGTACGACGCGTGGAATGCCCGGAGTGCCGCCCCCCGCGCCGCTTCGTACTCTAGGCTCGTCGCCGCCGCGGGAGCGGATCCGGGCGCGGCCGAGAGCGGGAACCGCAACGTCTCCGGAAGATCGGAGCGCGTGATCCGGCCATCTTCGTCCAGCACGACCAGGCGCTGGGCCAGGTTCTTCAGCTCCCGAATGTTGCCTGGCCAGGCGTAGCGTTCGAGCAGCTCCCAGACGTCCGGCGACACCTCGGGAACCTCCTTCCCGTGGAGCTGACCGAACTGGCGCAGAAACGTCTGCAACAGCAACGGGATGTCGCCCCGCCGCTCGCGCAGCGGCGGTACCCGCAGCGGCACGACATTGAGGCGATAGTAAAGGTCCTGTCGGAAATCTCCCGTCGCCACAGCAGCTTCTAGCTCGATGTTGGTGGCCGCGACCAGCCGGATATCGAGGTCGATCAGCTGAGTGGCGCCCAGCCGCCGGACCTGCCGCTGCTCGAGCGCCCGAAGCAGCTTCGACTGGAGCGCTGGGGGCAGCTCCGTGAACTCATCGAGGAACACGGTGCCCCCATTCGCTTCCACCAGGAGACCCTCCTTGCGCGCGACCGCTCCAGTGAAGGCGCCCCGCTCGTAGCCGAACAGTTCACTCTCGAGAAGGCCCTCGGGGAGCGCTGCGCAGTCCACCGCTATGAACGCGCGGCCCTTGCGCGCGCTATTCGCATGCACGCAGCGTGCGATCAGCTCCTTGCCCGTGCCGCTTTCGCCCGAAATCAAGACATTCGCGTCCGTGGGCGCCACCTTCCGGACGCGGTCCATGAGCCGGACCATCATAGGGCTCGTCGAGCCGATCACCCCGTCGAAGCTGAGCGTTTGGCCTACCTGCTCCCGCAGAGCCCGATTCTCGACCCGCAGCCCGCGGTAGCGAACGGCGCGCTCGACGGCCACGGCCAGCTGCTCGCCCGCGAACGGTTTGGCCAGGTAATCAAAAGCCCCTTCGCGCATCGCCTGCACCGCGGAAGCGAGGCTCGCGTATGCCGTGATGACGACAACGGGCAAGTCCGGGTCGTCGGCCAGCGCCACGGCCAGCAGGGTCATACCGTCGACATCAGGGAGGCGGAGATCGAGAAGCAGGACGTCGGGGCGCGAATCCGCCAGCACCGCGCGGAGCTGCTTCGCTTCGGCAAGGCCGACGCAGACATGCCCCTCGCGCTCGAGCAGCCTCCGGCAATTCTCGAGCATCGCGGGCTCGTCGTCTACAATCAGGATATGCGCCATGCCGCCTCGAAGGAGGTCGCGGGGAATTCCACGGTGAACCGACTGCCGGTCGGGCCGCTGTCCACCCGAATTTGCCCGTGGTACCGCTCCACGATGCTGCGGCAGACGGCCAGACCCAGGCCGGTCCCGCCCCTCGGCCCCTTGGTCGTGAAGAACGGTTCGAAGATCCTCCCTCGCAGCTCGAGCGGAATTCCCGAACCGCGGTCCTGGACCTCGAGCTCCACCGCCTGGGCACCGCGTGCGGCGCAGACGCGGAGAGCCACCGTCGCCCCCGTAGGGCTGGCATCCGCGGCGTTGAGCAGGAGGTTCATGCAAACGGTTTCGAGGGCGTTCGCGCTGCCGTGCATGGTCGGGACCGCGCCATCGGTGAACACCTCGAGCGCCAGACCCCGGGCGGCGAATGTCCGCTCGAGGAGGGCAGAGACTTTCCTGGCGACCTCGGCGAGGTCGATGGGCCCCGCCTCGTCGGGAGTCTCGTCGGCGAAGCGCAGCAGGTCCTCTGTCAGCGACCGAAGCCGGGCGATGTGGTCCCGCAGGACGGCCAGGTCGGCGTCTAGGATGCACTCGCCGCACCGCTCCCGGGCATCGCGCTCCATGCACTCGACCCGGTTGGTCAGGATGGCCAGCGGGTTGTTCAACTCATGGGCGAGGCCCGCGGCCATGACGCTCGTCGCCGCAAGGCGCTCCGATCGGCGCAGCTGCTCCTCCAGCCTGGCGTGGAGCGTGTTGTCGCGCACGATCAGCGACGAGCCCAGCAGCTGCCCGTCATCACTTCGAATGACGGTCTGCGTCAGGCTCACGGCGATCTGCCGGCCATCCTTTCGCCGCCGTGTCGTCTGGTAGTTCGCCACGGCGCCCTTTCGCGCGAGCTCGCGCGTGAGCCACGCCTGCTCCCGCGTCATTTCGCCCGTGGTCGACTGGAGAAGCTCGGCCGCTTCACGTCCGAGTACCTCCGCGGCCGAGTACCCGAACAGGTCCTCGGCGCCCCGGTTCCACACGCGAACACGACCATTGACATCCAGCCCCACGATCGCATCCGCTGAATGCGCGAGCAGGTCGGCCAGCTCAGCGTGCTTCTCGCGCAGCGCGCGCGTCCGCTCCTGCACGAGGTCTTCCAGCCGTTTCCGGTAGGCCGTGAGCGCTTCGGCCATCGCCGAGAAATCGGTCGCCAGGTCTTCCAGCTCGTCGTTCGTGGCCACGTGAAGTGGTTCGGCGGCGCCTTCGCGCTCGAGGCGTCGCGCGGCCTGCTGGATCTGGTAGATGGGGCGAGTGAACTGCCGCGCGGCCAGCACCGCCAATCCCAGCACCAGCACGAGCAAGCTGACGCCCACGACCGCCACCCAGCGGAGGTATCTGTTCACCGGGGCCTGAACGACGCGTAGGGGCAACGCTCGGTACAGCGTCATCGGCCCGATGGCCGGATTGTCCAGCGCGAGCCGGGCGTAGCTCACGATCCGGCCATCCTCGAGGGACAGCGTTCCGCTACCGGCGAGCACGGCCGCGGCGGCCTCGGCCGGAAGATCTCGGCGCAGGTTCGCCTCGGCCCGCATCGCGAGCAAGCTCGACCAGTCCCGCTTGCGCGTCGAGTGGTAGAGGTAACGCCCAGCGGAATCCACCAGCCCCGTTGCGCTGGGCATGTGTGGTGAGGCGACCTCCAGACCCGCGAAGAGGGCCGATGCGCGCGCCTCGCCGACCACGGCGCCGCGCAACGATTCCGCCTCCCACACCGGAATCAGAATCGCGATCGCCGGGAGGCGGGCTGCGGGATCGAGCTGCGTGTCTGCCCGAAGCTCCACCGGGATGATCAGCCGTCGCCCCGGCTTCGTCGAGCGGGCGCGCCAGAGGTAGTATGCCCCTTCCGCTTCGCTGGGCTCGGCGAGGGTGTCGGCGGACGAGGCGCGGCCCCGGAAGAGCACGTTCCCGGTGGCATCGACGAGTTTGACCTGGTAGAGGTGCCGCTTCTGACCGAGGAGCCCCGAGACGAATCCGCGGGTCTCCGACCAGCGCGACTCGCCGGGTGAATCGAGCAATGGCGCCAGCAGCGCCGCCAGGTAGGCTACGTCCTGCTCGGTCTGTTCCAGCGCGCGCTCGGTCTGCGTGCGGGCCAGCTCCAGATCATGCACCAGCGTCGCCTCCGCAGTTGCGCGCAGGTGCCCCACCGTGGCTCGCGTGACAATGGCGCCGGCAATGGCGAGAGGGCCGAGCGCCAGCAACGCGAACGCGATCGCCAGCTTGGTGGCGATCGTGAGGCGGGGAAACAGCTTATTGAGGTTCACGGCCCCACCGAGTCAAGGACGAGGCAATGCGACCGGCCCTCGAGGGGCCGCGAGGCCCGACCGAGGGCTTTCCACTGTCGCCCGGCCAGCTACGTGCGCGGGACGATCGCTTCGAGTTCCTCCAGCCGATCCTGGCGGCGAACCTCTTCGCGCAGGCGCGGGTGCACGAACCAGAGATATCCCCCCATGCCCACGGCCGCCAGGAGGTTCGCGCCGCCGACCGCCCACCAGGGGAATGCGCTGGCGATGGGCGTGGCCAGGGCGAGCAGCATGCCGTACGTCAGCAAGACGAAGGCGAGCGCCAGGAAGAAGACCGCGTAAAAGAGCTGAGGGTGGTGCTCGATCTCGAATACGAGCGCGGCCGCGACGGTGCCGAGCAGCAGGAACGCGATCAGATGCACGCCGTTGTAGGCCAGGATGGGACCGGGCTCGATCACCACCTGCGTCGGATCCGCGAGGCCGTAGAAGAGCGCCTCGCCGAGCAGCGCCGGCGTGTAAAAGGGGGAATGGCCCGCGATCACGTTGACCGCGGCAAAGAAAAGGGCGACGCCGGCGTACCCGATGGCGCCGGCGATGAGCCCCTCCACGAAGATGCGTTCGCGTTCCGGCTTCATGCTCCCCTCCGGTGCAGGTGGCCGAGTCTGTGCCGCTCAGAGAGGCTTGAACGTGACGGGAAGCGCGACCCACACGGGGACGCGGCGATCGCGGTTCTGGGCCGGGCTGAAGCGCATGATCTCGGCGACGCCGAGCGCGGCCCGATCCAGCGCTTCGAAACCGCTGCTCGTGTGGACTCGCGCGTTCTTCACTCGGCCCGTCTCGTCGATGAAGAACCAGACCACGACCTGCCCGCCGATGCCCGCATCACGCAGTACCGGCGGATAGGATCTCTGCAGCGCGGCCTGCGTTTCCTTCCGGTTGAGCAGCTCGGGCGCGACCGTATAAGGCGTGAAGACCGGTGCCGCCGAGAGGTCCTCGCCCGGGACGGGCGGCGGCGGCAGGTTCTCGATGGGGTTTTCCTCGAATGTCGTCGGCGCGATGGTGATGTCTTCCTCGATTGCGGCCTCCGCCACGATGGGGGTGGCCGGCCGCGCGACGTGCTCGGGCGGCGGCGGGATCTCGATCTCGGGCGGCAGCTCCACCGTCTCCAGCTCGGAGGCCGCGAACGAGATGTCGGCTGCCCGCATCTCCGGCCAGTAGCGGAACAGCAGGAAGTGCAGCAGGGCGGCGATCGCGATCGAGATCCAGAAGAAGCTCTCCGCGCGCTGCTTGAACCGGTCGTGCGCGGTCACCGGCTGCGCGGCACGCACCGCGATCGGGGGAGTCGACGTCGTCGTCGCCGCGATCCCGGCAAGCGCAGGCGCCGCCGCCGTCTCGGTATACGGAGGCGCTGCTGCGCCCTGCGGCGGGGCGTCCTTCTGGGCTCTGGCAGCAGTCGCAGGCATGTCGGCTACCGGACCGGCCTTGCCAATCCGCCCGCGAGCGCCGGGCGGCCCAAGGAGGGGGCCGCCCGGCACTGGCCGTGATTACGATACGCCATACGTGTCCTTCAGCGCCTGAATGGAGGCATTCAGCAACGCCTCCAGCAGGAACGGATTGTGAACCCCGCGCGAGCCATCTTCGGCCAGCAAGCTGGCGTTGAATTTGGCGCCCTCGCCCACGGTGATCTTGCCGTCATTCGTCTTGAACTCGGTGGCGGGCACCTTCGCCACCAAACGGTTCACCTCGGCCGTGAGCGCCTGCATGCGGGATTCCAGGGTCAGCGTGGCCGACCGCGCAGCAGCCTCCGAGCCGTGGCAACCGCCGACGGCGCAGGAGCGGAAGCTGCGCTGGCTCACCTCGCAGTCGCCCGGCGTCGGTTTCCCCTCGGCATCGAGGCAGGGGATCGCCTTGAAGAGGTGTCCCGTGGCCTGAAAGGCGAAATTGCCCGTCGCCTGGTCCGTCACCGTGAAGCCGTCGACGTGGCAGCCCGCGCACAGCTTGGCGTTCCGCTCGCTGCCGTGAGTCGCGATTAGCCTGGTGGTATCGAAGACGAAGTTGGGCGGCCGCCAGCCGGCGTCGCCCAGCAGCATGGGGCCCTGCGGCGAGTGGGCGCCGCGCGGGGTGGTCGGATCCGGCTCGGAGCGCTTGTGATGGCAACGGATGCAAAGGTTCTGCTCCGGGTCCGGCGCATCGATGGCGAAGCGGAGCTGCCCCGCGTTGGCCGAGCCGTGCGGGTCGTGGCAAACCGAGCAGGTGATGCCGTACAGCTTGCCGTCGGACTTCTCCAGGTACTCGGCCGTCTCGCCGAAGGCCTGGAGGGCCGTCTTGCCTTCGTGGCAGCTCAGGCAGGCTGCGGAGGTGGCGTGCTCGTTGAACCTCGCGTGCGCTGACTGGGACCACTCCTCCACGAAGCGGTGCGTGTCCTGGTGGCACTCGCCGCACCCGGTCGCGGTGTCCACGGCGAAGCCCGCCAGCGGCTGCGTCGCGTCCGGGTTCTGCACGTGCGTCAGCCCCGCGCCGTGGCAGCTCTCGCACTGCACATCGTGGTAGCGGGTGTCGCCGGTCGCCGTGTAGGCGACGGACGTCGTCGCCGCGTTCCCCCGCTGACTCACCGTGTGGCAGTCGTTGCACAACGGCTGGGCGCTGCCGCTGGCCTGGAGATCAGCCCAAGCCTGAGCGTGCGCCGATTCCTGCCACCAGCTCTGCTGCCCGACGTGGCAGTTGCCGCACACCGCCAGTTTTTCCTCCTGCTTGCTGTAGCCCAGGAAGCCTGCCGCCGCATCGGGCGGATCCTCGTATGCGGGGAAGTCCCGGTAGATGATGTCCTCATCGACGCAGCCAACCAGGACCCCAGCCGCCACGAGCAGGCCCAGGGCCCGAATCTCTCGACGCATCTCCACCCTCCTCAGTGGACGCGCCCGCGCTCTCGCATCGACTCCACACGCCGCAACGGCGCTGGCCACTCGCTCGCGTTCGGGTTCTTACCGACTGCCGGGCGACGCGCCCGGCTGCCGCCCATTAAGAAGGTGAAGGAGGGGGCTACTTTCGGGCCGGGGCGCCCGCGCAGTGCCGCGGGGGCCGCAATGCTCGCAACGCTCAACGGGGCAATGAGTTAGCTCGTGTGGACGCGCGCACGGGCGCGGGGACCTTCCCGCCGCCTGGGGCAACGTGTCCCAGGCGTGTGGCGCTTGTGTGCCGGAGCGCGCGCTCCGCGCCGGCCGGTCCGCCCTCGAGAGCGGCCTTCAGCCGCCGCGTGCCAGGCGGGCGGCCGCGATGGCGATGACCAGGCCCAGGAGCGCGCTCATGCGCGCGAGCCAGGCAGCACGGCCGCGGAGGCGGAGCGCCTCTGGACTGTCCGGCACGGCCCGACCGGCGGCGGGCCCCCAGCGGAAGTCGTGCAACGCCTGAATCACGAGCATGCCGCCGACCGCGCCGAGCTTCCAGGCAAGGGCCCGACCATAGGGCGTGGCCCAGAAGGCGGCGCTGCCCAACACTTCCGTGCTCAGCAGTCCGCGGAAATGGAGGTTGGCCGTGCCGGTCGCGAGCAGCACGGCGAGCGCGATCCAGCCGACCAGCCGGAACCGTTCCCCCAGCCGCTTGAACAGCTCGGCGCGGAGCGCAGGGGGTTCGACCCTGCGGAGCACGGGCGCGCCCACGAGGGCCAGGAAGAAGAGGCCGCCCAGCCACAGCAGCGCGGCCAGCAGATGGAGCGTCACATTCGCATGATAGAGCGACATGGTTTTCGGTCCGCGGTTCAGGATTCGACTGGCCCACCCATCGCACGCGCCGCGATCCGCCCCGCGCCGCTATGGCGCGGCCCGGCGCGCGCGTCCAGCCTTCGGCCGGAACGACCGTGCCCGATCTGCTCGCGAGCCTCCTCGACCTCGTCCTCGCGCCGGTCTGCCTCGCCTGTGACGGCGTGATCGCACCCGGCGATACCGCCCGCCTCGTTTGCCGCGGTTGCCGGTCGCGCCTGCGCCCGCTGCCCCCGCCGGTCTGCCCGCGCTGCGGCGCGCCCCGCCTGCGCACGGGGCGCGAGCCCGAGCCCACCTGCGGGGAATGCGTGGCATGGCCCGCGGCGCTGCGCGCCGCGCGCAGCGCTTGTCTGCTCGCGCCTCCCGCCGATCGGCTGGTGCACCAGCTCAAGTACCGGGGCTGGCGTGCGCTCGCCGAGCCGCTGGCGGAGCGCATGGCGGCCGTGGCGCTCCCGCCGGACGTGGAGCGCGAAACGGGCATCGTCATCCCCGTCCCCACGACGGCGACGCGCCGCCGCGAGCGTGGCTACAACCAGGCGGAGGTGCTGGCGCGGGCGTATGCGCGGCGCACGCGTCGCGATCCGCGGAACCTGCTCCAGCGCCGGGGCGCGGCCAGCACGCAAACCATCTTGCAGCCCGCGGCACGCGGGGCTAACGTGGCGGGCGCGTTCCGCCTCGCGCGCGGCGTGGAACGCGACGTGCGCGGCGCTCACCTGCTCCTGGTGGACGACGTCCTGACCACCGGGGCCACGGCCGCCGAATGCGCCCGGACGCTGGTGGCCGCCGGCGCCCGCGCCGCCAGCATTGTGACCTTCGCCCGCGCGCTCGACGTGCACCGGCTCACGGCAACCTGAGGGGGGACGTGGCATGGCTACCCGCGTGGCGATCAACGGATTCGGGCGCATCGGCCGCAACATCCTGCGCGCCGCCAAGAAGCACGAGGCGGGCCTCGACTTCGTCGCGGTCAACGACATCACCGATAATGAAACGCTGGCCCACCTGCTGAGGTACGACTCCGTCCACGGACGCTACCCCGGCACCATCGAGGTGACCGAGAGCGGGCTCAAGGTGGACGGCGACGAGCTCCGCGTCACCGCGCAAAAGGAGCCGGCGCAGCTCCCCTGGCGCGACCTCGAGGTCGACGTCGTCTTCGAGTCCACGGGCCGATTCACCAGGCGCGAAGAGGCCGCCAAGCATCTGCAGGCGGGCGCGAAGAAAGTGATCATCACCGCGCCGGCCAAGGGCGAGGACATCACGCTGGTGATGGGCGTGAACGAGGACAAGTACGACCCCAGGAAGCACCAGGTCATCAGCAACGCGAGCTGCACCACCAACTGTCTCACGCCCGTCGTGAAGGTGCTGCGCGACCGCTTCGGCTTCCGCCGCGGCCTCATGATGACCGTGCACTCCTACACGAACGATCAGCAGATCCTCGACCTGCCGCACAAGGACCTGCGCCGCGCCCGCGCCGCCGCCCTCTCCATTATCCCCACCACGACCGGCGCCGCCAAGGCCACCGCGCTCGTCATCCCGGAGGTGAAGGGGAAGATCGATGGCATCGCGCTCCGGGTTCCCACGCCGGACGTGTCGCTCGTCGACCTCACGGCCGAGGTCGAGAAGCCCGTGACGGTCGAGCAGGTCAACGACGCGTTCCGCGAGGAGGCGCGCGGCCGGCTGAAGGGGATCGTGGAGGTTTCCGAGGAGCCGCTGGTCAGCGTCGACTACATCGGAAACCCCGCCAGCGCGATCGTGGACCTGCTGTCCACCTTCGTCGTCGATGGCACGCTGGTGAAGGTGCTGGCCTGGTACGACAACGAATGGGGTTACTCGGTACGCTGCGTGGACCTGGCGCGCTACATTGCAGATCGTAGCTAGCGGGCCGACAGGTAGATAGTTGCGTGCACTTCAACTGACTTCGAGCACGCGGCCGCACAGGGGGATTGACGCTCCCCGAGGGGCGCGTTAGCGTCCATCCGGTGCCCCCCGCAGCTCGCATGCGCGGGGCGGACGGCCGGGTCGGCGCGAGGAAGGGCCGGCGGCTGCGCAGGTCGCTCATCCCGAACGGGAGGAGTGCCATGGCCGACTACAGAGAAACGCAGTACGGCACGTACCGCTGTCCCGTGTGCGGCCACCGGGATGGAGCAGAGGTGAGGGGGGACGAGCCGCACGCGCTGGTGGTCTGCAGCTACTGTGAGACGCCGCTCGAGGTCTGGGCGCGTGGCCCGGATTCCGTGCGCTTTTCGGTGCAGGTCGCGGAAGGGTCGGCGGCGAGGTAATGGGTGCGGTGGCGGAGCCCGCGGCAGGGCGCGGCGGCCACGGTGCGGGTCGGCACCGTGGCCGTTTTGCATCATTGACTACAGAAGGCGACGCCGCGGCGGCCGCGCCGCCCGGCGGCACCACTTCGCCGGTCGCGGCCGCGATGCGGCGGCTGCTCGCGCTCGGTGGAGTGGAGGCGAAGAGCCGCTTTGCGTATGTCGCCGGGGCCAGGCTGCACTACCTGGAAGCGGGCGCCGGCGAGCCGCTGGTGCTGCTTCAGGGTGCGAGCGGCGGCGCAGCGAACTGGTACCGCGTCCTCGGGCCGCTCGCCGCGCACTTCCGCGTCCTGGCGCTGGACCTTCCCGGCTTCGGGCTCTCGGACCCGCTCAACGTGGAGGCGCCTCTCGGCGCGGGCGGCGCCGAGGTCGTGAGCGCCTGGTTGGGCGCGGCCGCCATCGAGCGCTGCGCCCTGGTCGGCACGTCGCTGGGCGGCCTGCTCGCCCTGCGCCTCGCGCAACGCGAGCCCGGGCGGGTGCGCCGGCTCGTGCTCCTCGACGCCGTGGGCCTGGGGCGAGAGCTCCCCTTGCTGGTGCGGTGCGCCGGGCTCCCCGGCCTCGGGCGGCTGCTGCTGCGGCCGACCCGCTCTGGAACCGCCTGGCTCTTCCGCAGGCTGCTCACCAGTGATCGTTCGCGCCTCGACGCCGCGCACCAGGCGGCGCTCATCGACTACCTCTGGAGCTCGGCGCGCGCGGGCGACGCCCGGGGCATGGCGCGCGCGGTCCGGCGCTTCGCCGACCCGGGCGGGCAGCGTGAGGTGCTCACGGACGCCGAGCTGGAAGCGCTGCGCGTTCCGGTGCTCGTCGTCTGGGGCGAGCGCGACCGCTTCGTCCCCCTCGCGCACGCGCTGCGCGCCGCGGCGCGCATCCCCGGAGCGGAGCTGCGGATCCTGGCTGGCGTCGGGCACTCGCCCAACTGGGAAGCGCCGGAGGCGTTCTTGGCCGCCGCATTGGCGTTTACTCGCTCATGAACAAACGGACGCTGCGCGATCTTCCAGACTCCGCCCTGCGCGGCCAGCGCGTGCTCGTGCGCGTAGACTACAACGTGCCGCTCGAGGGCGGCCGGGTCACGGACGACACCCGCATCCGCGCCACGCTGCCCACCCTGCGCTACCTGCTCGAGCGCGACGCCCGCGTCATCCTGGTCTCGCACCTGGGCCGCCCCAAGGGCAAGTGGGATGCGGCCTACTCGCTGCGCCCGGTCGCGCAGCGGCTGCGCGAGCTGGTCGAGGCGCCGGTGAGCTTCGTGGCCGACGTCGTCGGCGCGGAAGCGCATGCCACAGCCGACAGGCTGAAGCCCGGAGAGATCTTGCTGCTGGAAAACGTGCGCTTTCTGCCGGAGGAGGAGACCAACGATGCGGCGCTGGGCGAGGCGCTCGCCGCGCTGGGCGATGTTTACGTGAACGACGCCTTCGGCGCCGCGCACCGGGCGCACGCGTCCACGGCGGGCGTGGCGGAGGTCATGCGGGAAGAGGGTCGGCCCGCGGTGGCCGGCCTGTTGCTCGAGGCGGAGCTTCGCTTCCTGGGCGGCGCGCTGCAATCCCCGGAGCGGCCGTTTCTGGCGATCCTGGGCGGCGCCAAGATCTCGGGCAAGATCGATGTGATCGAGAACCTGCTGCCGCGCGTGGACCGGCTGCTCATCGGCGGGGCCATGGCCAACACCTTCCTTCGGGCCCTCGGCCTCGAAACGGGCCTGTCGCTGGTGGAGGAGGACCGGCTCGCGGTCGCGCGCGAGCTGCTCGAGCGGGCCGGCCCGCGGCTCGTGCTCCCCGTGGACTGCGTGGTCGCCGCCGAGGCGAAGGCCGGCGCCGCCACGCGCGTGGTCGACCGGGATGCCGTGCCCAGCGACGCGCGCATCCTCGACGTTGGCCCGAAGAGCGTGGGGATGTTTCGGGAGCTGCTGAGCGGCGCCCGCACGGTTCTGTGGAACGGCCCCGTGGGAATGTTCGAGGTGCGCGAGTTCGCAGCCGGCACCGAAGCGGTCGCGCGTGCGCTCGCCGAGGCGGCGGCAGCGGGCGCGACCACTATTGTCGGCGGAGGAGACACGGCCGCGGCGGTCGAAGCCGCCGGCGTCGCCGACCGGATGACGCACGTGTCGACCGGCGGCGGCGCCTCGCTCGAGCTCCTGGAGGGGCGCGTGCTGCCGGGCGTGGCCGCCCTGGATGACCGCGCCGGGACGGGGGCGACATGACGCCGCTGCGCCGGCCGGTGATCGCCGGAAACTGGAAGATGAACAAAGGGCCGGCGGCCACCCGCGAGTTCTTCCGACAGTTCAAGCCGCGCTGCCCGGCACGGACCGACCGCACGCTCGCGTTCTTCCCGCCCGCCGTGTCGCTCATGGCCGCGGCCGAGATGGCACGCGACCGGCCGGACCTCTTGCTGGGCGTGCAGAACATCTACTGGAAGCCGGAGGGCGCCTTCACCGGCGAGCTGAGCGGCGCCATGGCGCGCGAGGCCGGCGCCCGCTTCACGCTCGTCGGCCACTCCGAGCGCCGCCACGTCTTCGGGGAATCGGACGATGACGTGCGCCGCAAGGTCGCCGCCGCCTTCGAGGCCGACCTGGTTCCGGTGCTCTGTCTCGGCGAAAAGCTGGAGGAGCGCAAGGCGGGGCAGGTGGAGGCGGTAATCCTGAGACAGCTCGATGCGGCCGTTTCGGGGCTCCCCGAAGCGCACATCGCGGGGCTGCTCATCGCGTACGAGCCCGTCTGGGCCATCGGCACGGGCGTCAATGCCACGCCCGCGGACGCTGCGGCCGCTCACGCCGTGCTCCGCCGCCGCCTCGCGGAGCACGCGGGGGAGGACGCCGCCCGGAGCATCCCCATCCTCTACGGCGGCTCGGTCAAGCCGGAGAACGCGACCGAGCTGCTGGCTGCGGCTGACGTGGACGGCCTGTTGGTCGGCGGCGCGAGCCTGGACCCTGGGGGATTTGCACGGATCGCGCTGAGCGAGGTGCGCGCATCCGGTTGACAGGATGCCGTCTTTCTACGACGTTTCTTACTTCGCGCGCGGCCCACTTTTCCGGAGAGTGTGCATTCGTGTTTACGTTGTTCTTGAGCCTGCTCATTCTGGATGGCTTGCTGCTCATGGTCATCGTGCTGCTCCAGTCGGGGAAGGGCGGCGGCCTAGCCGCCATGGGTGGGGGCGCCGGCACGGAGGCCTTCATCGGCGGGCGGCAGGCGGCCACGCTGCTCACCAAGGCGACCTGGGTGACGGGCGGTCTCTTCCTGGGTATCGCCCTCATGCTGGCGGTGCTGTCTTCGCGAGAGCAGCGCCCCGAGTCCATCCTGCGCGAGGAGTTCCAGCAGACGGCGCCGGCCGCGCCGCAGCCGATACTGCCGGGCGTGCAGCCCGCGGAGCCGCAGGAGGGTGGTCAGACCGGCGAGCAGCCGTCCCCGCCGCCGACGCAGCCGGCTCCGTCCCAGCCCTGATTCACCGCAGAGCACGCCGAGAACGCGGAGCACAAATGTCAGGGGTCAGGGGGCCGCACGCGGCCCCCTGACCCCTGACGCATCTGTGTCCTCGGCGTTCTTCAGCGGTCTCCGCGGTGAATCAGGGCCGGATCACCTGCCGCCCGTTCGGGTAGCCGCGCGTGACGTCGTACTGCACCTCGTAGGGCCCAAGGTGCTGCCCGTTGGCATCGTGCGGCGTGAGAGAGCGCGGCGCGGCCGCAGCGCGGAGCGCGGCCGCATGTGCGCCCGAGTCGTGGCGCGACCGGTCGCGGGGCGTGCGGCGCCGTCGGATCATACTGCGGCGGTCCTGCATGCTGCGTCCCCCTAAGACAAAAAGGCGGCGCCGGCCGCAGGGGCGGGCGCCTTCGCTACCTCCCGCAAACCCGGTTGCGGCAGGACGGTACGGGATGCGTGCAAGAGGCGCGCCGCGCTTGACGCTCTCCGCACGAGCCCGCATTTTTGCCCGGCTGTGGGACGCAAGTGCTTTCACGACCGGCGTGAGCACGGCCCCGGGCGGTGCCTCTTTCTCAGCAGAACGGTATGATCAACGACAGCGCGGTCGCGGCGGGCGTGTCGGCGGGCGGCCTCGGGCGCGCGCAGCTCCACGAGCTCTACCACTATCTCCAGCTCACGCGTCAGGTCGAGCAGGCCCTCACCAACCTGTACCGGCAGAACAAGGTGATCGGCGGGCTCTACCGCTCGCTCGGGCAGGAGGCGACCGCGGTCGGGGCGGTTTATGCGCTGCGACGCCGCACCGACGGCACCGGCGACGTTCTCGCCCCCGCCATCCGCAACCTGGGCTCGCTGCTGCTGATGGGTGCCCCGCCCGCGGAGGTCTTGCGGCAGTACATGGCGAAAGGGAACTCGCCCACGGCCGGCCGGGAGCAGAACGTCCACATCACCGACTACCAGCGCGGCTACCTCGCCCCTATCTCGCACCTCGGCACCATGATCGAGATCCTGGCCGGCGTGGCGCTCTCGTTCAGGATGCGGGGCGAGCGCCGCGTCGCACTCGGCTTCAGCGGCGACGGCGCCACCTCCACTGGCGCCTTCCACGAAGGCTTCAACTTCGCCGCGGTGCAGCGCGCGCCGCTCGTCGTTATCATCGAGAACAACCGCTACGCCTACTCGACGCCGATCGAGCGCCAGACCGCGTGCGAGTCGTTCATCGAGAAGGCGGGCGGGTACGGCGTCTGGAGCGAGTGTTGCGACGGCAACGATGTCCTCGCCGTCTTCGGGATGACCCGGCGCGCGGTCGAGCGCGCGCGCGCCGGCGAGGGTGCCGCGCTGCTGGAAGTCATCACCTATCGCCGCAAAGGACATGCGGAGCACGATCCCCAGCACTACGTCCCGGCCGAGGAGCTGAAGCACTGGCAGGAGCGGGATCCCGTCGATGCCTTCGAGCGGCGGCTACTGGCCGAGGGGTGGGCCACACCCGACGAGCTGGAAACGATCCGCGCCCGTGTGGCCGAGCAGGTCGAACGCGCGCGCGACCAGGCGGAGAGTTCGCCCATGCCCGAACCCGAGGGCGCGCTCTACCCCGTCTACGGGGACGCCGAGATCGCACGGCCCTGGACCCGGCTCTCGCTGCCCGACCCGCATCTCGCGTGAGAACGATGGCGACGGTGAAGGAACAGACGGTCCGCCCGCGCGAGAAGCCGGAGCACGTGCGGCACACGGAGCTCGGCAAGCCGGTCACGCTGCTCGAGGCGATTCGTGAGGCGCTCTGGGAGGAGATGGAACGCGATCCCACCGTCTTTCTGCTGGGCGAGGACATCGGCAGCTACGGCGGCGCCTTCAAGGTGACCGAAGGCTTCCTCGACTATTTCGGCGCAGACCGTGTCATGGACACGCCGATCAGCGAGGCCGGCTTCACCGGCGCGGCCGCCGGCGCGGCCCACATGGGCATGCGCCCCATCGTGGAGATGCAGTTCATGGACTTCGTCTCCTGCGCGTACGAGCCGCTCACCAATTACGTCGCGACCTCGCGCTGGCGCGGCAGCGGGCCGGTGCCCCTGGTGGTACGCGGCCCGGTCGGCGGCGGCGTGCGAGGTGGGCCGTTCCACTCGCAGAACCCGGAGATGGCCTTCTTCCACACGCCCGGGCTCAAGATCGTGTACCCCGCGACGGCGCACGACGCGAAGGGGCTGCTCAAGGCCGCGATTCGCGACGACGACCCCGTCCTCTACTTCGAGCACAAGAAGCTGTACCGCTTGCCGGCGCTGCGCGAGACGCTGCCGAACGAAGATTTCGTGGTGCCCTTGGGTCAGGCACGCGTGCACCGCGAGGGCAAAGACATCACCGTCGTGGCCTACGGCATGATGGTGCACGAGAGCCAGCGCGCGGCGGAGCAGCTCGAGCAGGAAGATGGCCTCCAGATCGAGATCCTGGACCTGCGCACGCTGCTCCCGCTCGACGACGATGCGATCGTGCAGAGCGTGAGGAAGACGAACCGGCTGCTGGTGGTGCACGAGGACACGCGCACCGGCGGGATCGCGGGCGAGATCGCGCTGCGCGTGAGCGAGCGCGCCTTCGAGTGGCTGGACGCACCCATCTTGCGCGTTACCGCGATCGACACGCCCGTGCCCTACTCGCCGCCGCTGGAGGACTACTTCCTGCCGCAGGTGAGCGACATTGTGACGGCCTGCAGGTACTTGGCGAAATACTGACGGGCGCTGGCCCGGGCGCGGCAGTCCGAGCCCGAGCCCGAGCCCGAGCCCGGAGCTACCCATGGCCCGCATCGACGTCCCCATGCCCCAGATGGGCGAGTCCATCGCCGAAGGCACCGTCTCGAAGTGGCTGAAGCAGGTGGGCGACGCCGTCGCCCGCGATGAGCCGCTGCTCGAGATCTCGACCGACAAGGTGGACGCGGAGATCCCCGCGCCGGCCGCGGGCACGCTGGCCGAGATCGTGGTGGGCGAGGGGAAGACGGTCGAGGTCGGCACTGTGCTCGCTTACATCGAGACCGAGAAGGGCGCGGCCGCGAAGCCGGAGGCGAAAGCGCCCGCACCCCCGACTGCGGAGGCGCCGAAGCCCGAGGCTCCGAAAGGGGAGCCGAAGGTCGCCCCGCCGCCGGCTGCTGCGGCACAGCCGCCAGCGCCGGCCAGGCCGGTCCGGGAAGCAGCTCCCGTCGAGGCGGCGCGCCCCGCTGCGCGCCCGGCCGTCGTGGCGGCGCGCGCGGAGCCGGAGCCTCGAGGAGACGGCCGCACGGAAACCGCGGAGGAACGGCTGCGCCGCCGCTCGACGCCGCTGGTGCGCCGGATCGCCGCCGAGCACGGCGTCGACCTGACCGAGATCGAGGGCACCGGCTACGCGGGGCGTGTGACCAAGCAGGACATCCTGTCCTACCTGGAGCAGCGCGCGCGTGCGCCCGTCGTGCCGGCCCGCGCCGCGGCGCCCGCCGCCGCGCCCGTCGAGGGCGTGATCCTGGCGGATCACTTCTGGGAGATCTTCCACGGACAGGTTCGCCACCCGGAGTTCCCGGCGCGGCCGGCCGATCGGCTCGAGCCCATGGACCGCATCCGCCGGCTGACGGCGGACCACATGGTGCGCGCGAAGCGCGTGGCGCCGCACGTCCATTCCTTCATCGAGGTGGACTTCACGCAGATCGACCGCATTCGCCAGAAGAACCGCTCGAAGTGGGAGCAGCAGGGCGTGAAGGTGAGCTACACCGCCTTCGTAGCCTGGGCCGCCGCGCAGACGCTGCTCGAGTTCCCGCGCGTGAACGCGACCATCTCGGGCGAGAGTGTTCTCTTCCGCGGCGAGATCAACGTGGGCATCGCCGTGGACCTCGACCCCGGACTCATCGTGCCGGTCGTGCGCAACGCGGACGAGCTGAACGTGGTCGGGATTGCCAAACGCATCAACGACCTGGCGCAGCGCGCGCGCGAACGCAAGCTCAAGCCGGAAGAGATCCAGGGGGCGACGTTCTCCATCACGAACCCCGGCGTGCTCGGTACCCTCGTCGGCATGCCCATTATTCCGGAGGGCACGGCTGCCATTCTGGGCACGGGCGCCATCGAGAAGAAGCCGGTCGTGATGGAGCTGGACGGGACCGATGTCATCGCCATCCGCAAGCGGGCCCTCTTCTCGCTCGGCTACGACCATCGGCTGGTCGACGGCGCCGACGCGGCCCGCTTTCTCGCGCGCCTCAAGCACGTGCTGGAGGGCTTCCCCGAGGATGGCATCTAGGCAGTCCGATTCCACCAGAAGGGACGCGGGTCCCGCGCGGCTCCTGGAAGTACAACGACTGGGCCTCGTCCCTTATGGCGTGGCGCTCCAGCTCCAGGCCCGCCTGGTCGAGCAGCGCCGGGCCGGTCTCGTCCCCGACCAGTTGCTCCTGCTCGAGCACCCGCACGTCATCACGCTCGGCAGCTCGGCCCGGCAAGAGCACGTGCTGGTGGACGAGACGGAACGCCGGCTGCTGGGCATCGAGCTGCACGAGGCCGGGCGCGGCGGCGACGTCACCTACCACGGTCCTGGGCAGCTCGTCGGCTACCCGATCCTCGACCTCAAGCCCGACCGCTGCGACCTGCACCGCTACATGCGCGACCTCGAGGAGGTACTGCTACGCGCGCTCGCCGCCTTCGCCATCCGCGCCCGGCGTCGCGCAGGCTTCACCGGCGTCTGGGTCGACCACCAGAAGATCGCCGCGATCGGCGTGCGCGTCTCGAGCGGCTGGATCACCTCGCACGGCTTCGCGCTCAACGTGGCTCCACGCCTGGAGTATTTCGGCGCCATCGTGCCGTGCGGCATCACCGACCACGGCGTCACGTCGATGGCACGCGTGCTCGGTGGACCCGTGTCGCTCGCCGAGGTCGCCGATGCACTGGCGGAGTCCATGCTGCAAGTTTTTGATTACGGCTCGATTGCGTGATGGTTCGCGAATGCGTCCCGAAGACGGTCGAAAGAAGGCCGAAGACGGTCGAACGAAGGCCGAAAGACTTGCTGGCATTTTTCGACGCGATTACTTTCGTCCCGGATGCTTGAGCAAGCGGTCGAAACTCGAGCGTCCGGCCGACCGGCAAAGGGGACGCCCGCCGGGAGGCAGCTCGCAGGGTGTTCGGCCCGTGTGAGCCGGTTGCGGGGGTCGCTGGCCGCAACCGAAAGCCCCGAGAAAGCGCGAGAGCGCGAGAGAGCTCCGGGGCACCTGAGTCGTCGACCGCACGACGAGGGCAAGGGATTCGATCCGGTCACCGCACGTGGTGACGCCGAAACGACGGAACGAGTCCCGCCAGCGGGGAAAGCCCCTGAGGACGCAAGCGTGCGGCCCTCAGGGGCTTTCTTTTTCTTGTACTCTGCTGGCTGTGGGGCTGGCCGAACCGGCGCGCCGCGAGCGCGCCCGCCTCAGGGCAGCGGCGCCGTCGCCTGGAAGTCCTGCGCGGGCGGGGGCGCGAACTCGTAGAAATCCACGTACCGTTCCTGCTCCCGCTGCTTCTCCAGCCATTTCTCGAACCCCGAGTCCCTGAGGCCGTCCGAGCGGCTCTGCTTCTTGGCGGCGCGCACCGCCAGCCAGTTCGCGTACTCGTTCTGCGGGTGCCCCGCGTGCCCCCGGATCCAGCGCCAGTCCACCTGGTGGCGCCGCGTCGTTGCCACCAGCTCCTGCCACAGCTCCGTGTTCTCGACCGGGCCGCCCTTCCGCTTCCACCCCCGGCGGATCCACGCCGGCACCCACTCGCGCATCCCCTTGATCAGGTACTCGGAATCGGAGGTGAAGATGACGCGGCACGGCGTCTTGAGCAGGCGCAGGCCTTCGCTCGCGCTCTGGAGCGCCATGCGGTTGTTGGTGGTGGCCGGCTCGCAGACACAGTAGTCGCGGCGCAGCCAGCGGCCGTCCTTCCAGTGCTCGATGAGTCCCGCCGCGCCGCCCGGCGAGTCGCGGTCGGTGAACTGCACGCCCAGGCACGATTCGTCGGCGTAGATCCAGACGAGAGGGTTCATGTCGGGCAAAGGTCGACGCGTGGGTCCAGAAGCGCAAGCCGCGATCTTGCAGCGTCTGTGCAGCCAACGTAAATTGGCATCGGACTTTCGACTACAGAATCGGAGGCAGGTTGGCCGAAGCCGGCTACGTTCTCCTGGAAGACGGTCGGCAGCTCGGGGGCGAGTGCATGGGCGCGCCCGGGCTGGCGCTGGGCGAAGTCGTCTTCAACACCTCAATGACCGGCTACCAGGAGGTCCTGACCGATCCGTCCTACGCGGGACAGATCGTGACCATGACCTACCCGCTCATCGGCAACTACGGCGTGAACGATCGGGACCAGGAGTCTGCCAAGCCGCAGGTCGCCGGGCTACTGGTCCGGGAGCTGGCGCGGCGCCACAGCAACTGGCGGGCGCAGGAGTCGCTGGAGGCCTACCTCACGCGCCACGGCGTCGTTGGACTGACGGGACTCGACACGCGCACGCTCACGCGCCACATCCGCTCCGCGGGTGCGATGCGGGCGGCGATCGCACCGGCCGAGCTGGCGCGCGACCAGGTCCTTGCGAGGATCCTCGACCACCCGCGCATGGAGGGCCTGGACCTCACGGGCCAGGTCACGACGCCGGAAGTCTACGAGGTCGCCGCGGTCGGCCCCGAGCGCTTCCAAGTCCTGGCTTACGACTTCGGCGTGAAGCACCACTCGCTCGAGCTGCTCGCCGCCCGCGGCTGCCGGGTCACGACGCTGCCGGCGCGCACGCCGGCGCGGGCGGTTCTGGAACAGGAGCCGGACGGATTGTTCCTGTCCAACGGCCCGGGCGACCCGGAGGCGGTCGAGCACGCGCTCGAGACGATCCGGCTGGCGGCGGGGCAGGGGATTCCGGTCTTCGGCATCTGCCTGGGGCACCAGCTCGTGGCCCGCGCCTTCGGCGGCGGCACCTTCAAGCTGCTGTACGGGCACCGGGGCGGGAACCACCCGGTCCGGCGACTCGAGGACGGCGCGGTGGAGATCACGTCACAGAACCACGGCTTTGCCGTGCGCGCGGGGGCGGGCACTTCCGTCGAGGGAGCGCCCAGCCTCGAGGTCACGCACCTGAACCTGAACGACGGCACCATCGAGGGGCTCGCCCACCGCGAGCTGCCCGTCTTCAGCGTCCAGTATCACCCGGAGGCCGCACCCGGGCCTCACGATTCACGTTACCTCTTCGACCGTTTCGTGAGCGCGCTGAAAAAGGCCGGCGGAGAGTCTTGACTTACCAGAACGCGCGGCGTAAGCTATACCCCCGTCACTTATCGAGATAGACCGATACACGGCGGTGACTTCGCGTGTCCCGGCGTACCCTCCTCGTTGCGCTCGCGGTAGGCGCGGCTGCACTTATGACGTTGGCGGGCCTGATCTTGGCCGTCATCGTCTCCCTCGGCGATACCGACCGGTTCGCTTTCGGGGGTCGCGTCGCACTGCTCAAGGTCGAGGGTCTGATCGCGGACGACGAAGAGTTCCTGGAGCAGCTCCGGCGCTTCCGCCGCGATGCCTCCGTCAAAGGGTTCGTCCTCGCGATCAATTCGCCGGGTGGCGTCGTCGGGCCGTCTCAGAGCCTGTACCGGGAGGTCAGAAAGCTGCGCGAGGAGGACGACCGCCCGATCATCGCCTCGATCGGCGCCGTCGGTGCCTCGGGCGGTTACTATGTGGCGCTGGCCGCCGACTCGATCTTCGCGCTGCCGGGCTCGATCACCGGTTCCATCGGCGTGATCATGGAGTTCCCGGACGTGAGCGGTCTGCTCGGCAAAGTAGGGGTTGAGGTCGCGGTGGTTAAGAGCGCGGAGCACAAGGACATAGGCTCTCCGTTCCGCCACCTCTCGCCGGAGGACCGGCAGATCATCGGCGCGCTGGTCGAAGACGTCTACCAGCAGTTCGTCGAGGTGGTGGTGCAGGAGCGCCGCCTCCCACCCGCCGAGGTGCAGTCGATCGCTGACGGGCGGATCCTGTCGGGGCGGCAGGCGTTGCAGCACGGACTGGTGGACCGCATCGGGAACGTGCAGGACGCCGTGGCGGCGGTGGGGCGGATGACCGGGCTGGGTGAAGACCCGCGCGTGGTGCGCCCGAAGGAAGAGGAGTTCACGCTGTTGGATCTGCTGCTGGGCCGCGGCGCGGCGGCGGTGCTGTCCCGGGTCGCGCAGCCGCTGGAGGAACACGCGGGCCCTCGGTTGAAGTTCGTCGTTCCTCACTGAGATCGCGGGAGCGCAGCTCCCAACAAACCAAACCCAGAGTTGCACTGGATGGAGGCGTCATGACCAAAGCCGACCTCGTCGAGCAAGTGGCCAGCGCGATCGGCCCGGGGATCACGAAGAAGGACTGCGCTCTCGTAGTCGACGGACTTCTCAACGCGGTCAAGAACGCGCTTTCGGATCACCACAACATCGAGATCCGCGGCTTCGGCACGTTCAAGGTGCGCAGGCGCAAGTCGCGCATGGCCCGGAATCCTCGCACCGGGGACGCGGTGGAAGTCCCCGCGCGCGCGGTTCCGATCTTCAAGCCATCCAAGGACCTGCGCGTCCAGGTCTCGGATCGCAAGAAGGTCAGGGTCTGAGCCTCCGTCACAATCCGGGCAGGCGCCCCACCCCGATCCGTCGGGGCTCGGGGCGCTTTGCGTTTTCTTAAACGTTGGTTCTACAGGAAATGGAGTGGGTCGATGTGGCTTCTGAGGACCGAGCCGAGGGTTCACTGCGGGCGCAGGCGCGGGCGCGGGCGTGGGCATGAGCCTTAACGTTTGTTCCGCCCGCAGCGTCTGAGTCGGTGGTGAGCGGATTGGCTATTCCTGGGGCGGGCCGCCCGATGCCCGAGGAGGACGCAGAGGTTCTGGCCCGCGCCCGCGCCGGTGACCCCGCCGCACTCGAGGTTCTGGTCGCGCGTCACCTGAGCGACGTCTACGACGTGGCAGCGCGAGTGCTGGGCGACCGCGATCTGGCGCGGGACGCGGCGCAAGACGCCTTCGTCAACGCGCTGGGCGCACTGGACCGCTTCCGCGGCGACGCGAGCTTCCGGACCTGGCTGTTGCGGATCGCCGTGAACGCGGCCCGCTCGCTCGCCCGCCGCGAGGCGCGCCGGCGCGAGGTCTCGTTGCTTGCGGTGGATGGGCTGCCGGACGGCGGCCCGGACCCGGCAGCGCAGACGTCGCTGCGAGCCGAAGCGGGTCGGGTCGAGGCAGTGCTGGCTCGACTGCCGGAAAAGCAGCGCCTTGCAGTCACGCTGCGGGTGTACCAGGGATTGAGCTTTCGGGATGTCGGTGAGGCGATCGGGTGCTCGGAAGGCGCGGCACGCGTGAACTACCACCACGGGATCAAGCGGCTGAGGGAGCTGCTCCGATGAAGCGACCCTGCGACGAAATTCGTGACGTCCTGCCCACTGTCGTGTCGGGCCGGGCCGAACCCGCTACCGAGCAGGCGGTGCAGGCGCACCTGGCAGGCTGTGAGGCGTGCCGAGCCGAGGCCGAGCTGATCGCGCTGCTGCGCCGACACCCTGTCGCGGTCCCCAACGGGCTCGAAGAGCAGGTGCTGCTCGCGGCCGCGGGGCCGCGCCAGCGGCGCGCTAGCCGCGGGTTCCTGCCGCAGCTCGTGGCGGTCGCGGCGGCCGTCGTGCTGACCGTGCTCGGCATTCGCCTCGTGCGCGTGGCGGAGCCCGAACCCTCGCCCGTGGCCGGGTTCATGGACACGCCCTTCCAGGCCTTCGGGCCGTGGGCGGGTTCCGGCGCCTTCACCCCCGGCAGTGTCGTTCTGGAGGAGTTGACGGAGGAGCAACTCGAGTTGCTTCTGGCGGAGATGGAATCATGACGCGCAGCGCACCGGTGTTCTTGCTTGCCCTCGGTTTTCTGCTGCCGGCCCCCGTGCGGGCGCAGGATCCGGAGGCCCGACGCGCGCAGCTCGAGGCGGAGGTCTTCGAGCGTTTCCTGAATCGCACCGCCGAAGAGCTGCAGCTCGACGAGTCCGGCCGGGCGCGGCTGGAGAAGACGCTGCGCCAGGCGGGGCAGCGGCGCCGCGAGCTGGGCGGCCAGTGGCGCGACCTGCGCCAGCACCTGATCGAAGCCGTGCGCGACTCCTCTACCAGCGAGGCCGAGTTTGCCCGGCTACTCAACGAGCTGACCGCGCTGCGCGCGCGCGACTACGAGCTGTGGCGCGACGAGCAGAAAGCGCTCGCCGACGTGCTGAATCCGCGCCAGCGCGCACAGTTCGCCGTGCTGTTCCTGCGCTTCAACGAGCGACTTCAGGAGATGCGGTTTCGCCGCGCCGGGCCGGGAGACCGGCCTGTGGCGCCGTTCCGCCGCCCGGACGGCCTTCAGCGGCCGCCGCGGCGCCCGTGACGAGAGGACCATTCGCAGCGAGGGCATGGCCAGACGAATCTCACGCGGAGGCGCGGAGCTGAACGGCGAGAACACTCTTTGAATTTGTTCTCGATTTCCTCCGCGTTCTCCGCGTCTCTGTGTGAATAGAAGTGCCAGAGCCAACGCACGGCCCGCCAGCAGCTTGCTCCTCCCGAGTTCCGCTCCTACTTTGCGCCACATGCGGATCCGCCTTCTCCTCTTCGCGCTCTACCGTGACCTGGCCGGTGCGGGCGAGCTCGAACTCGAGCTGCCCGCGGGCGCGACCGCGGCCACGCTGGTCGACGCGGTTCGGCGCCGTGGCGGCGGGCTCGGCCGGCTGCCGGAGACGCCCGTCGTCGCCGTGAATCAGGAGTACGCGCCGCTCGAGACGCCGCTGCGGGAAGGCGACGAGGTCGCGCTGCTGCCGCCGGTCGCCGGAGGCTGATCACGCGGAGCCGCGGAGGCACGGAGAACCCATGCACGTCTCGCTCACGCAGTCGCCCATCGACCCCTCCGCCGTGCTGGAGCTCGTGGGCAGTCCGGCCGATGGCGCGGTGCTGCTCTTCCTGGGCACCGTGCGCGAGCAGAACCAGGGGCAACCCGTGTCGGGGCTGCGCTACGAAGCCTACGAGAAGATGGCCGAGGACGTGCTGCGCGCGATCGTCGAGGAGGCCGCCGGAAAGCTGGGCACGCGGCGCATCGCGGTGGTGCACCGCACGGGAGAGCTCGCCATTGGCGACGTCAGCGTCGCCATCGCCGTCTCCAGCCCGCACCGCGCCGAGGCGTTCGACGCCTGCCGCTACCTCATCGAGGAGCTGAAGGTGCGCCTTCCCATCTGGAAGCACGAGCAGTACGTGGACGGGGAGGCGAGATGGCTGGAAGGGAAGGCGCCACCCATGCCGCAATCCGCAGGTCCGTAGCCCCGATCCTCCTCACGCCGCCCCCTCACCGCAGACCCCTCGCCCTTGCCCCCGCGGATCGCCCGCCGTAACATTCGCACGTGCGTGCGAATGAAACCGTGAGCGCGCGACCCGGGCTGGAGGTCTGCACCGCCCCCTGCTTCAACCAGGAGCTGGTGAGGCGGCTGCGCGCGCACCTGCCGGCGGAAGACGAGCTGGAGCGGGCGCGGGCAGTGTTCGCGGGTCTGGCCGATCCCTGGCGTCTGAGGATCGTGCGGGCGCTGGCGATGGCCGAGGAGCTGTGTGTGTGCGATGTGGCGCACGTGCTGGGTACGACCGTGTCCACGGCCTCGCATCACCTGCGGCGGCTTCGGCGGCTGGGTCTGCTGCGCTACCGGAGTGACGGGAAGATGGTCTACTACTCGCTGCGCGACGGTCTGGCCGCGGAGCTCGTGCGGCAGGTCCTGGCCCTGGAGGGGAGGCGCGGGCATGCCCGGAGGGGAGCGTAGGCTGCCTGCTCTCGCGTGCAGCCTCCACGGCCCGGCGGACGTGGCTCTTCGGCGCAGCTTGATTCGCGAGCTACGCCACGCTGCGGACCGAGTCGAGGAACTCGGGGACGGTTACGCGCTGCGGCTCTCGGGCGATGTCGCGTCGTGCCGGAAGGCCATGGAATTCATCCTATTCGAGCGGGGCTGCTGTCCGTTTCTGCGCTTCGAGCTGGAGTTCGAGCCCGGCGGTCCACTCTGGTTGCGGATCCGAGGCCCCGAGGGCGCGAAGGAGTTCATCGCGGCGGAAGCGAGGGCGGCCGAGCAGTGAGCGCCACGGGTTGGCTCCTCGAGGTCGTCAGCGGCGCGCGCGAGTTCGTCCATCTGCTGCTCGAGGTGGCCCCGTTCTTCTTGCTGGGGGCGCTCGCGGGCGCGGCCGTGCAGGTATTCGTACCCGAGCAGCGGGCGGCGCGTCTGCTCGGAGGCAGCAACCCCCGCGCTCTCTTCACCGCCGTGGCCGCGGGCGCGATGCTGCCCGGCTGCTCGTGTGCGACCATCCCGATGGCTGCCGGATTGAGCAGCGCCGGCAGTCCGCGGCTGGGCACGGTCGCGGCGTTCATCTTGGTGTCGCCGCTCCTGAGCCCCGTCACGGTGGTGCTGACCTGGGGGATGATCGGCTGGGAGATGACGGTCGCCCGGACGGCGGCCGCGTTGACCGGAAGCGTCGTGCTCGGCGTCGTCATCAACCGGTACGAGCGCTGGTTCCGGGTTGGGCTGTCTCGGCGCGTGAGCTCCGCGCCAGTCGCGGCGGGGCGAAACGGTCGCGACGTGTGCCGGCCGGAGCATGACTGCGCGTGCTCCGAGCCGAGGCCTCGCTTCTGGCCTGCATTGCGCTCCCTGCTGCGCCAGATCACGCCGTATTTCCTGCTCGGTCTCTTCATTGCCGCCGCGCTGTCGGCCATGCTCCCGGCGAATGCGCTCCCGCAGGTGCTGGGCGGATCGGCGGGTGCGGCCGCCTACGCATTGGCCGCCCTGGTCGGCATTCCGTTGTATGTATGCGAGGGCGAGGAGGTGCCGATCACGTTCGCGCTGCTCGGCCGAGGCCTCGGGCCGGGCCCCTCGCTTACTTTCCTCCTGGGATCGGTAGGCACGTGCATCCCCACGATGCTCATGGCGCGCGACATCCTGGGCCAGCGCGCGACCGTATTCTATCTCGCCTACTGGTCCGTGTTCGCCATCGGGTCGGGTGTGCTGTTGCAGCTCCTGCTCGGC
>JACQPS010000229.1 GCA_016207445.1 Gemmatimonadota bacterium
ATGGGCCAGGAGTACGTGATCACGTCGGAACGCGAGCAGATCCTGGACCTGCTCATCTCCACCTTCGAGGACGCCGTCCAGCAGAACGGCGAGCTGCGTCGACGCGAAGCAGAGCTCACCAACGCCAAGGCCGAGCTCGCGCGCTATGCCAGATCGCTCGAGGCCCAGCTCGACCGGATCCTGCACTCGGTACCCGATGTGGTGTTCAGCTTGAGCCCCGATTGGCAGAAGGTGCACTACGTCTCGCCCGCGGCCCGGAACGTATTCGGCTGCGAGCCCGACGCCTTTTCGCTCGACTACTGGAAATCCCACGTTCTCGCAGAGGACCGGGACCGTGTCGTCGAAGAGGTCACGCGCAGCGTACGGCTCGGCTCACCCCGCACGTTCGAGTATCGCTTTGCCTTCAATGGCGGGCCGCCGCACTGGATCTTCCAGACCATGATCCCCGTCCGGGAGGACGAGGACAGCATCGTACGTCTGGATGGGATCGCGCGCGACGTCACCGAGCATCACCAGATGGCGGCGGGGCTGCGCGAGAGCGAGGAGCGGGTGCGGCTGCTGCTCGAGTCCACCGCCGAAGGCGTTTGCGGTCTGGATCTGAACGGCTGCTGCACGTTCTGCAATCGAGCCGCGGCACGCCTGCTGGGCTACGCCGACTCTGCCGAGCTCCTGGGCCGGAACCTGCACGCCCTCGTTCACCACAGTCGCCCGGACGGGAGTCCGTATCCCCAGGAAGAGTCCCCGGTTCATCGGGCGCTCGCGACAGGAAGCGGGACGCACGGTGATGACGAGGTCCTGTGGCGGGCGGATGGGACGACCTTCCCGATCGAGTACTGGGCCCATCCCATCTGGCGCGGCGGCGAGTTCGTCGGCGGCGTGGTCACGTTCGTGGACATCACGGAGCGCAGGAACCTCGAGGCCCAGGTGCGGCAGGCGCAGAAGCTCGAGGCCGTCGGGCGGCTCGCGGGCGGCGTCGCCCACGACTTCAACAACCTGCTCACGGTGATCCTGGGCGAGACCGAGCTCGCCCTGATGGGCTCGACCCTGGACGCCGAGTCGACGGAAGCCCTGGAAGAGGTGCGTGGGGCCGCCGAGCGGGCCAAGCTGCTCACCCGCCAGCTCTTGACCTTCTCGCGCCGCGAGATCGTCGAGCCCACGGTCTTCAGCCTCAATGAGCTCGTGCAGGGGATGGAGACGATGCTGCGTCGCTTGATCGGCGAGGACATCCAGCTCGTGCCGCGGCTCGCGCCCGAGCTGGGAGCGGTGCGGGCCGACCGCAGCCAGCTCGAGCAGGTGCTGATGAATCTGGTCGTCAATGCTCGCGACGCCATGCCGGCAGGGGGCTCCCTCGTCATCGAGACGGCCAACGTGACACTGCCGGGCGATGACGCCGAGCTGCACGTTGACGTCGAGGCAGGGCCGTACGTGCTGCTGGCGGTGAGCGACACCGGCACCGGCATGAGCGAAGAGGTGCAGACGCACATCTTCGAGCCGTTCTTCACGACCAAGGTCAGGGACAAGGGCACGGGCCTGGGGCTCGCGACCAGCTACGGCATCGTCAAGCAGGGCGGCGGCCACATCGGCGTTTACAGCGAGCTCGGCGTGGGGACGACGATGAAGGTGTATTTGCCGCGGGTCGCTGCCACAGTCGAGCCCGTGGCGGCCGACGGCACGCCCGCGCCCACCGGTCGCGAAACCGTGCTCCTGGTCGAAGACGATGAGCACGTGCGCCGCACCGCAGCCCGCATGCTGCGCGCTCACGGTTACCAGGTGCTGGAGGCCAACGACGGGCCCGCCGCGCGGGAGATCGCGGCATCGCACGCCGGCCCGATCCATCTGCTCGTGGTCGACGTCGTGCTCCCCACGACCGGCGGTCGCGAGCTCGCGCAGCAGATCCGGGCAGCGCGCCCGGGCATCAAGGTGCTCTTCGCCTCCGGCTACACGGAGGACATCATCCTGCACCACGTCCTGGAGCAGGGTATCACGCTCATCCAGAAGCCGTTCACGCCCGAGGCCCTCGCCCGGAAGGTGCGCGAGGTGCTGGACCGGCAAGCGCAGGATTGAACGTGCGAGCGGAACGCGCGCGGCTGCCTCAGCCGCCGCGTGCCGCCCTCGTGCGCGCCGCCTTTCTGGCCGCTCTGGAGCGCCCCGCCGCGCCCTTGGTGCGCACTGCTTTCCGCGCTGCGGCCGAGCGTTGGGCGGCGGTTCTCTTGCGCGCCGCCGTCCGTGCCTGCCGGGTGAGCGCTGGCCTGGATGCCGCCGCGCCGCTCTCGCGACGCAACGCCTTGCCGATCGCGCGGGACCGTTTCGCGGCCGGCCGCTTCTTGGTCGCGCGCCGGCCGGCGGCGAGTGCACGCTTCGCGCTCTCGCGTGTTCTCTCCGTGGCTGCGCCTTTCTTCGGCGCAGGCAGCTTGACTCCGGCGCGTCTTGCCTTCGAGAGTCCGATCGCGATCGCCTGTTTGGTCGAGCGGGCGCCATGCTTGCCCTCGCGAATGTGGCGCATCTCTTCGCGAACGAACTCGCCGGCCTGCGCGCCCGGCGCCTTGCCTTCTTCTTCCGCCTGCTCCGCCCGTTCCGCCGTTTCCTTCTCTGGCATTTTCCCCTCCGGGTTCAGCCGCGTCGGCTGGAAGGACTGAATCACGCGCTCGTGCTGCTGCGCCGCAGCTCTCGCACATAGGTCCACAGCGCAAATTGTGCACCGACGGCGCCGGGCTCGCCGCTGTCGGTGAAGGGCGCATCTGCACTTGCCGGCGCGGCGTCGTCAGTGCGCACCTGCGCCCCGCTCGGCTCCGCAACGGGCGCCTTGTCGCCCGGCGGGCGGCCAGCCAGATTCCCGCCGCGATGAGCACACCCCCTCCACCGCTCCTCGAACTCCGCAACCTCAGCAAGCGCTTCGGCGACGTGGTGGCCGTAGCGGGGGTGAGCGAGCGCATCGGCCGCGGGGAGTACTTCTGCATCGTGGGCCCGTCCGGTTGCGGCAAGACCACGCTGCTCCGATTGATCGCGGGGTTCGAGGAGCCGGATACGGGCGTGGTCGCGCTGGACGGCGTCGTGCTCAACGAGCTGCCGCCGGAGCGGCGGGATGTGAACGTGGTCTTCCAGAGCTACGCGCTCTTCCCCCACCTGAGCGTGTTCGACAACGTGGCCTTCGGGCTGCGCATGAAGAGGCAGCCGGCGGCGCTGGTGCGCAGCCGCACGGAGGAGGCGCTCCGGCTGGTGCACCTCGACCGGGAGCCGGACCGCTACCCGGCGCAGCTCTCGGGCGGGCAGCAGCAGCGCGTCGCGCTGGCGCGCGCGCTCGTACTGAATCCGCAGATCCTGCTGCTGGACGAGCCGCTTTCCAACCTCGACGCCAAGATTCGTGTGCAGGTGCGGTCCGAGATCCGCAAGCTCCAAAAGGAATTGGGCATCACCGCGGTGTACGTCACCCACGACCAGGA
>JACQPS010000227.1 GCA_016207445.1 Gemmatimonadota bacterium
AGCGCGCAAAGAAAGCTCGCAAAGAAAAGCTCCTGTTCTGTGCTCCGCGTCTCCGCGTCTCCGCGTGAGCGTCTTTGCGGTTGAATTTTGTGTTACGCGTGGAACTGCCGCAGCAGCTCTTCGAGCGCGCCCGCCTCACTCACGGGCGCGGCACAGGTCTGTCCCACGCACAGGTACGCGCGCGGCCCTTGGGCCGAGGCCATGGCGACCAGCTCCGGCGGGAGCTCGCGCGTGGCGACTTCGCCCGGCCGGAAACGCCGCAGCACGGTGCGTGGACGATAGGTGCGGAGCGCGGTCTGGAACAGCGCGCGGGCGGCGGGGTCGGCGTCGTCGCCAACGATCACGACCGTCGAGACCGGCGCGGTCGCCCAGTCCACCGCGCGCACGTACGTGGCTGCCGCCGTCGCCAGTTGCGGCGCGGAGCCGGCGAAGCGGTCGAGCGCCTCGAGCGCGCGCTCGTGGGTGCGGCGCTCGTGCGTGAGCGCCGCGAGGCGCAGCAGCACCAGCGCGGCGACGGCGTTGCCCGAGGGCGCGGGCGCGTCTACGATCGGCCGGTGCGGCTCCGCCAGGCTGCCGACCGGGCTGGCCTCGCCCGCTGGGCGGTCCGTGAACGCGCCACCGGGCTCCGCGAAGCGCTCGAGCAGCACGCGTGTGAGCGCGCGCGCTCTCTCGAGCCACTTCGGCTCCTGCGTCAGCTCGTACGCATCCAGCAGCGCCTGGGCGACGTGCGTCTGGTCCTCCAGGTAGTGCCCCGCGGCCGCATCCCCCACACGGTGCGCCAGGCCCAGGGCCGGATCGAACGCCTCCGTCATGAGACGGTCGAGGGCACGCAGCGCGGCGGCGCCGGCGTCGTCGCGTCCGAGGTAGCGGGCCGCGGCGAGGTGGCCGGCAGCGACCAGGCCGATCCAGCCGGAGTAGAGCGTCTCGTCCACGAACGGGCGCGGCCGGCGGTCGCGCGCAGCCTTGAGGCGCCGGCGCACGTCTGCGAGCAGCCGCGCGGCCTCCGCTTCCTCGATATCGAGCCGCAGCCCCACCTCGCGCGCATCGAGCGCCAGGTAGAGCACGTGGCGGGACGGGTCGAGGTGCATGCTGCTCGCGGGATCGTCCAGGCCGTAGCGCAACACGGCCGCGCGCGTGCCGCGCTCGTCCCCCTCCAGGGCTGCGGCGATCTCCTCCAGCGTCCAGGTCCAGTAGTCGCCGTCATCGTGCGGGCCGATGTCCGCATCCTGCGAGGCCGGGAAGGCGCCCGCGTCGAGCAGCGCGGGCGAGACATCGCGGTAGTAGTCGACGACGCCGCCGCCGACCTCGCGGTAGTGCGGATCCCGCAGCGCGGCGTACGCGCGCGCATAGATCTCGAGCAGCACGCCGTTGTCGTATGCCATCTTCTCGAAGTGCGGCACCAGCCAGCGCGCATCGGTCGCGTAGCGATGGAAGCCGCCGCCGAGCTGGTCGTGGAGTCCGCCGCTGCCCATCGCGTCCAGCGTCTCGGCCACGATGCGCCGGGCCCAGTCGGTGCCCGTGTCGAGCCAGCGGTCGAGCAGGAGCGCGAGCGCACCCGCGTTCGGGAACTTGGGCGCTCGCCCGAAGCCGCCGTGGCGGAAGTCGAACGACTGCGCGAGCTCCTCGATGGCATCCTCCACGAGGCGCCGGGAGATCTTGCCACGCTGCGCCTCCGCGTCCTCGTGGGCGGTCAGCCGCGCGCGGATGCTCTGCGCGGCCTCGCGCGCGCGCGCCTGCTCCTCGCGCCACACGCGCGCGACCTCCCGCAGCACGCGCGGGAACGAAGGCCGGCCGAAGCGGTCGTCGGGCGGGAAGTAGGTGCCGCCGTAGAAGGCTTCACCCTCGGGCGTGAGAAACGCGGTCAGCGGCCAGCCGCCCTGCCCGCTCAGCGCCTGCACCGCGCGCTGGTAGCGCGCGTCCACGTCCGGGCGCTCGTCGCGGTCGACCTTGACCGGGACGAAGAGCTCGTTGATCAGGCGCGCCGTGTCCGGATTCTCGTAGCTCTCGTGGTCCATGACGTGGCACCAGTGGCACCACACCGCGCCGATATCGAGCAGGATCGGCCGGTTCTCGCGGCGCGCGCGCTCGAATGCGTCTTCGCCCCAGCGGAGCCAGTGGACGGGTTGGCGGAAACCGTGCTGGAGGAACGGGCTGCGCGACGCCTGGAGCGTCGAGGGCGCTGGCTCAGCCATGCTCCGGTACCTGGAGCAGTTGCTCCTTGAGCTCGCGCAGCCTCTGCTTGGCCCATTGTCCTTGCGGGTCCTGCGGGAACTTCGCGGCCAGGCGTGCCAGGTCCGGTAACGCGCGCGTGGGCTCGCTCGTGCGCAGCAGATGCACATCGATCAGCTCGCGCCAGGCCAGGATCTCCTGCCCGGGCGCGATGCCGGGAAGCTCGATGGCGCGCCGGAACGCGGCGATCGCGTCTTCGGGGCGGTTGAGCCGGTCGCGGTAGATGCGCGCGCTGCGCAGGTACGGCTCGGCATCGGTCGGATCTTCGGCAACGCACTCCTCGTAGGCGCGCAAGGCCGCCTCGAACTGCCCGCGCACGACCAGCGATTCGGGCAACGAGTACTCCCGCTTCGGCGGCGTCGAACCGGAGCCGCCCAGGTAAATCCGCCCGCTCGTCCGCTCCACCCACTCCAGGAAGGCCGCACCCCAAAAGAAGAGAAAACCACCGGAGGCGAGCGGAAAGGCCCAGAGTACGAAGTACGGCTTGATCTCACGTCCGCTCAGCCCGTACGAGACGATGTAAACCGTGACGCCCGCGAACAGGCCGATCACGGCGCCGATCAGGCCGAGCTTCCACCCCTGCGTCCAGCGATTTTGCGATGCCAGCACGAAATCCGAAGCTCCTTCCTTTTCAGCTGCGAGTTCGTGGACCGAACTCTGGTGTGCCGCCGTTCGTGGTGCCGCCGTTCGTCGTCCCTACCCTGCGTATGACATTCCCGCCTTCTGTACCGTGAGCGCCTCTCCCTCGTGGAATACGCCGGCCTCCACGATCTCGCCGATCACCAGCGTGTGGTCGCCCGAGGGCGTTTCGCTCACGATCCGGCATTCCACGAAGCCGATGCCGTCTGTGAGCACGGGCGCACCGGTCGCGCC
>JACQPS010000246.1 GCA_016207445.1 Gemmatimonadota bacterium
CGAGCAGCGGTAGTGCGAGGGCCGCGATGCTCGGAAGAAAGAGCGGGAAACGCACGGGGAAAAAGTAGCCGAGGGGCTAGGCGAGCGCGAGGACTGGATTGAACGCGGGACGCAGCGCCAACCCGTTCCCGCTCCCGTTCCCGTTCCCGTTCCCGGCGCGGGCGCCTCGCGTCCGCGTCTTAGAAGTGATAGAACGCCGACGTCAGCAATCGTCCGTCGAAGTCGCGCCGATCGGACACCGGGAAGCTCCACGCCACGCCCAGCACGAGGTCACTCGACACCAGCGGCCGCAGCTTCACCCCCGGCGAGAGGTTCAGGCCGACGTCGCCTCGATCGTCACCGGCCAGCGGCGCGCTCCCGTCCGCCTCCAGCAGCGCCTGAATCCAGGGGCGCGCATGAACCAGTGCCGCCACGTTGTAGCGGAGGAGCGACTCGGCCGCGTGCTCGTCGCCGGCCGAGCCCGTGGGGATGCCGAAGCGTGAGAACGCGACCAGCTCGATGCCGCCGCGCTTGAACCCCACATTCAGGAACGGCTCGACCTCACCACCGTGCTCTCCGTCGGCCGGCAGGCCGAACTCTGTGCCGTACCCGAGCAACCAGCCGCGCTCGGCGAACGCGAAGTTCGCGAACTTGAGCGCGAGGTGGATCTCCTCGAGACCCGTCTCGCCGTCGGCGGCCACGTACGGCAGGTGCGCTTCGATGCTGAAGGACGGGTGAAACGCGTACTCTCCTTCCCAGGCGACGACGTGCTCGCGCCCGTGCTCGACCGCCCCGAGTTCGCGGAGCTCGTAGCTCAGCCGAACCTTGGTGTCCGGTGAGACGGACTCCGCGATCAGGGGATGCGAGAAATGCAGGTGGCTCGAGTGGCTGGCGGGGCGATCCTCGTGCGCGTGCTCGTGCTCCTGGGCGGCGACCGGAGCCGTGGCGAGGAGGAGCGCCAGCGCGGGTGCGAGGCGCCGCAATGTACGCGCGCAGCCCCGGCTCTGACATGCGCTGCGCGTGCTCGATCCGGCAAATGGAAACATGGTCCACCTCCTTCGACTGCGAGACGGAAGGCGTGGACGCGCGCCCGCTCACGGCTCGCGGCGCTCGCGTCCGTTGCGCGAAACCGCTCAGCAGGTTGGAGGGGGTCCGGTCGGATAGGGCAGCAGGTAGGCGAAAGAGGCCGGACCGGTCGACCCGGCCTCGACAGGGGCGACGGATGCCGCGCCCGGCGGCAGGAACAGTGGGCCGGGGCCGGCAAGGACCGGGGCCGCTGGCCCCGCGCTCGCCTGGCACAGCCCCACGCACGTGCAGCCCGAATGGCCGCCGCTCTGGGACGGCGCTCCGTGCGATGCAGTCGAGTGCGGGCTGCCGGCGTGCGCCCCGCCGGGCGAGCCCGCGGAGCCGTGCGCCGCGCGGGCCGCGCCAGGCGGGGCGGCCGATCCCGGAACGGCGTCGTGATACGGGCACGCGGTGTAGCCGTACGCCTCGCCGGTCGCCGCCAGCAGGAACGCCGCGGCGATCGCGAGGCTCAGCAGCCGGCCCGGTATGCGTGGCACACGTGTCATGTACAAGGAAATCCGCGCGCGCGAAGGGACAGTTCCGCGGCGAAAAAAAAACGTGGCCCGGGCGGGTCGCACGACCGCGCGCGCTCCCCGCCCGGGCCGTGTCGAAGGCGGCGTCGCCTCCGACGCCTACTTCATGGCGTGCTCGCCGTGCTCGCAGCTGACCGCCGGGTTGAACTCCATGAACTCGCCGTGCGGGTTCTTGCGGTACAGGTACCAGTGCAGGTCGTAGTGCGCCTCGAAGCCGTGCGCCTCATCGACGTCCGGCGTCAGCGGGTTGTCGATCATGTAGTTGTACTCGTTGCCGCGGAAGGTCGGCCGCCCCTGCCTCCCGGCATCGTGCCACGCCTTGGTCCACACCAGGTTCTCGATCCCCACCAGCACGAGCGAGCCATCCGCCTGCGGCTCGTACATCAGGACCGCCGGCTTCAGGAAGTCCGTGTGCATGCCGGTGCCGTTCACGCGCGGCTCCGTGCCCGTGATCCCGAGCAGGTCCGGCCGGAAGTAGTGAATGCCCATGCTGCCGAGCTGCTTCTGCGCCCCCACCATGGACGCGACCACGCACATGCCGCTGGGATCCGCCATGTAGCCGTCCGCCAGCGCGAGCTTCACGTCCTTGTACTTCTCCGTCGCCCTCACGATGGCCTGCGTCTCCGGGTCCATGGGCGCGGCCTTCTCCATGGCCATGCCGCCGCCGTACGGCTCGGGGGAGCCCGCCATGTGCGAGCCCCCACCCATACACGATGCGAGCAGCGCCGCCGCGGCCAGCGGCAGGAAGACGGAAAGCGTGCGCGTGCAGCTCATGACGAACCTCCGCGGGTGGAAAGGAGACGCGAGAGCCTCGCCACGATTCTGCGCGGCGAAGCGAGCGAATGCTCTTTGACGGAATCTGATGAGAACGCCCCCCGCAGCAGGCGCGTTCGGACATGGCAGGATCGAACCGCTGGATCAGGATGCGGCCCGCGGGCGGCGGCGTCAAGGGGCGTTGACCCGCGCGCGCGGGGGCGCCATATTCGCTCTCGCGGTAGCCCCTTCCGTAACGCGCGATCCTCCAGTCCAACCCTTCTGCCCTGCGAGCCAGCCATGGAACCGGATGTCTACTATCACCGGATGTCGGGAAAGTACTCGCTCGGCGACGCCGTGACCGCGACCCTCGTCGGCGCGGCCATCGCCATCCCCCTGGCGTTCATCTACTCCTACCTGATCCTGTACATCCCGTTCATTTACCTGAACGCGCTCTTCACGCTCGGGTTCGGCATCGCGCTCGGCGTGACCGCGTTCGGAATGCTGAAGTGGCGCAGGATCCGGAACCTGAAGGTCGGCACGGCGATCGCGTTCCTGGTCACGGCCGCCGGGTTCTACCTCTCCTGGGCCGTCTGGATCTACGCCCTCTTCAACCGGAGCGATGTCGACGTCGCGCTCTGGCCGATCGTGGCCGACCCCACCGGGCTATGGGGAGTCATCCAGAGCGTGAACGAAGTGGGCGCCTGGCGATTCCGCAGCTATACCCCGACCGGCGCCGTGCTGTGGGGCGTCTGGGCCATCGAGGCGGGGCTGATCTTCGGCATCGGCGTGGTGATCGCGAACCACATGTTCGCCGACACACCCTTCTGCGAGGAGTGCGGCACGTGGTGCGAGAAGAAGGAGGGCGTGGCCGCGTTCGCCGCTGATGAGCCCGCCCCCGACGCGGATGAGCTGAAGCACCGTCTCGAGCAGAAAGACTTCCGCCTTCTGGAGCAGCTCGGCCCCGCGGCCGAGGGCCCCGGC
>JACQPS010000230.1 GCA_016207445.1 Gemmatimonadota bacterium
CAGCGGCTAGCGCTCTGGCTCGCGCAGCTTCTGGTGTGCGAGCGGCCGCAAGGCGAGCCGGCCGAGCCGTGCGGCCGCTGCCAGCACTGCCGCTTCGCGCTCCGTCTGGAGCACCCGGACGTCCACTGGTTCTTCCCCCTCCCCCGCCCGAAGGTCTCGGGCGGCCCCGAAAAGCTCGGCGAGGCGCTGGAGGACGCGCGCGCCGCCGAGCTGGAGGCGCGCCGCGCGGACCCCTACCGCGCCATCGCACCCGGCGAGCCCGTCGGCATCTACCTGGCGCAGGTGCGCACGCTGCGGCAGCGCGCCTTCGCCCGCCCCGCGCTCGCACGCCGCAAGGTATTCCTGGTCGGCGACGCCGAGCTGCTCGTCCCCCAGGAAGCGAGCCCCGAGGCCGCGAACGCGCTGCTCAAGCTGCTGGAAGAGCCCCCGCCCGAAACCACGCTCCTCCTCACGGCCAGCGATCCGGACGCGCTACTCCCCACCATCCGATCCCGCGTGCTGCCGGTGCGGCTGCGGCCGCTTCCCGAGGACGACGTCGTCCGCTTCCTCGTGACCGAGCGCAGCGAGGGGCCGGAGCGCGCACGCCTCGTCGCCCGCATGGCCCAGGGCTCCATCGGGCGCGCCCTCGCCTTCCTGCCCGGCGATGGCGAGCCCGGCCCGCTCGAGGCGCTGCGCCAGAACGCGAAGACGCTGCTCGCCGCCGCCGCCGCTGCCGCACCGCTCCCCCGCCACGCCGCCGCGCACGCGCTGGCCGCCTGGGGCGCGCGCGCGGGCTTCAGCGACCTGCTCGAGGCGCTCACGCTCTGGCTCCGCGATCTCGCGGCCGCCGCGGCCGGCGCCCAGGACGCCGTCGTCTACACCGACGAGCGCGAGTTCCTGGCCGAGCTCGCGCGGCGCCACCCCCACGCCGCCGCGGCCGTGCCCGAGGCCGTCCGGGTGGTGGAGGAGGCCCACGCACTGGCGCAGAACAACGTCAATCCCCAGCTCGCCCTGGCCTGGCTGCTGCGCCGCCTGCACGGCGCGCTGGCCGCGGCGGCGGCGGCCTGAGTCCGATTCCCTAAGTGCTGGTCCTGCCGCCTCTTAAACATTTGTAGGCGACGCCGCGCTGGACCCCGCTGCGCGCAGGTGCTATCTTGGGGGCCAGGCCGGCTGCAAGCCGGCCGCGTCGCATCGAGGCCGGCCCGAAAGCCGGCCGAATCGCATCTGGGAGGCGCGCCTTGGCCGAGCCGACGCACCTGGATCCCGCGGGCCGGCCGCGCATGGTGGACGTGGGCGAAAAGGAGGTCACGGCGCGGGCGGCCGTGGCCGAAGGCCGGCTGGTGATGTCGCCGGCGACGCTGGCGGCGCTGAAGGAGGGCCGCGCCGCGAAGGGGGATGCGCTGGTGGTCGCGCAGATCGCCGGCATCCAGGCGGCGAAGCGGACGTGGGATCTCATCCCGCTGTGTCACCCGCTGCCGCTCAGCAACGTGGACGTGCAGGTGGAGCCGGACGAGGCGCTGCCGGGCCTGCGGGTGCGGGCCACGGTCCGGGTGGAGGCGCGCACGGGCGTGGAGATGGAGGCGTTGACCGCGGTCGCTATGGCGCTGCTCACCGCCTACGACATGCTGAAGGCACTCGACCGGGAAATGCGACTGGAAGGGATTCACCTCGTCCGCAAATCGGGCGGCCGGAGCGGATCCTGGGAGAGCAGACAGACATGAGCGGGTTTCGTACGAGTTCTTCTGTCGCCGTGCGCCGCACCGAACCGGGTCGGCCGCCGGAGGCGCGCGCCGCGCGGGCTGCTGCGCCGCGCCCCGGCCGCGCCCCGTACCTGAAGGCCATGGATTCCGCTGACGCGGCCGCGCGCCGGCACCACAGGGGCGCACACATGCACGCGGTGCCCTGGCAGTGGAATTACCGGTACATGGGGCCGGTGCAGCGGGTGCTCGCGGCCGCATGGCACGCGGCGCCGAACCTGCTCGGCGCCCTCGTCCTGATCGGCGCCGGATTCCTGGTCGGCATGCGACTGGCCGACGGCGCGGAGTCCGCGCTCGCAGGCAGCGAGCTGCGCGAGAGCGTGCGCAAGGCGGAGATGTCGTTGCGGGCGCGCGTGGGCGAGCTCGAGCTGGCGCGGCTCGAGGTCGCGCGACTCTCGCGCATCCTGGACAACTCCGAGCGCTACCGCATTCCGGCGGACCTGGCGGCGGAGATCTACGACGCCGCCCTCTCCGAAGGCATCGAT
The DNA here is from genome assembly GCA_016207445.1 of Gemmatimonadota bacterium. Taxonomy (GTDB): domain Bacteria; phylum Gemmatimonadota; class Gemmatimonadetes; order Longimicrobiales; family RSA9; genus JACQPS01. The sequence continues at coordinate 2,222 of JACQPS010000230.1, forward strand.
CCCGCGCTCGCCTATGGGCTGGTGCACGCCGAAAGCCGCTTCGCCCGCCACGCGATCAGCCCGAAAGGGGCCGTGGGGCTGACCCAGGTCATGCCCATGACCGCTTCCCTCCTGGAGCCCCAGCTCGAGTATGATGACCTGTTCGAGCGCGAGACGAACCTCCGGCTCGGATTCCGCTATCTGCGCATGATGCTGGAGAGGTACGGCGGGAACCTCGAGCTCGCGCTGCTCGCCTACAACCGCGGACCCGGCACGGTGGACTCGATCCGGGGTCGCGGCGGGAACCCGGATAACGGGTATGCGGAGACCGTGCTGAGGCATCGGCAGTAGAGACGGCCACGGGCAGGGGAACGGGATCGGGGGATAGGGCCAGCGCCTCGTGCAAGGCTCTGGCTCTCTTGCTGGTCACGCCTGGTCGCGTGGCATGCGCCGGCGCTCGACCACGGGCTCGATCTCCGCTTCCGTGATGCCGATGATCTCGCCGTCCGCGAACTCGACCAGCAGCCCGTCCCGGCCATCGGCGCTGTTCTCGGGACCCCAGCGTCCCACCACCTCGCCCACCTGCCCGTCGTAGCGGCGAGACTGCTCGTAGCGCGGATTCGTGACCATCACCCAGTACATGCCTCGTCTCCTGCGCGCGTCCCCCGGACGCGCAGCGCAGGAGTCAAGCCAGAACCATAGCGGTTGTCAGGTGCGGACGCGTAGACGCTGGCCGGGGAGGATGCGGCTGCCGCCCAGCTCGTTCCACGACTGCAGCTGGCGAATGCTGACGTCGTACCTGCGGGCGACGTCCCAGAGCGTATCGCCCCGGCGCACCCGGTAGATCGTCCAGTCCGCGCCGGCGGTGCGCGTGGACGCACCCGGCACGTGCAGGCGCCGCCCGGCGCGCAGCCGCTCGGGACGTACGCCGCCGTTCGCCGCCTGTAGTGCGCGCACCGAGATGCCGTAGCGGCGAGCAATGCCCCACAGCGTCTCGCCGCGGCGCACCGTGTGGTGCGCCGTGGCGAGACGCACCCGCTTCGCTTCCGCCTCGCGGCGTTCGAGCGCGAGTTGCGTCTCCCGATATACGCGCGCGAAGGTCTGCGCGAACACCTGCCGGCGTCCCGACGGAATCCGCACGGCCTGGAGCTCGCCGGCCGGTGCCACACCCGCGATCAGGTGCGGGTTCAGTTCCTTCACCTCGGACTCGTCCACCCCCGCCGCGCGCGCAACCGTTTCGAGGTGCGTGCCGCCCGGCACCTGCACGGTGTCGAACGCGAGCGGCAGCTGATACTCGAGCTCGTGGAAGCCGTACCTGACGGGGTCCTTGCCGATGTGCCCGGCCGCCAGCATGAGCGGCACGTAATTCCTCGCTTCCTCCGGCAGGTAGGGCGCGATCCGCCAGAACAGCGCGTCGTCCCCAGCTGCGCCGCCCGCGTGCTCCCGCAGCAGGCGCGCGACCCGGTTCTCGCCCGTGTTGTACGCCGCCGCCGCCAGGTACCAGCTCCCGAAGCGCGCGTACAGCTCCTGCAGGTAGTCCAGGGCCGCGTCTGTCGACGCCAGCGGGTCCCGCCGCTCGTCCACCTGATCGTCCACGACCAGGCCGTACCGTCGGGCTGTCTCCGCGATGAATTGCCAGATGCCCGACGCCCGCGCCCGTGAGTACGCCCGCGGCGAAAAGCCGCTCTCGATCAGCGCCAGATACACCAGATCCTCCGGCATCCCGCGCTCCCGCAGCTTCCCGCCGATCATCGGCGCGTACCGCCCCGACCGCTCCAGCCAAAGCTCCGTTTTCTCGCGGTTCCGGCCGGCCAGGAAGTCGAGCCATTGTTCGACCCGCGCGTTGTACGTGACCGGCACGTCCCAGCGCGGCTCCGGCAGCTCCACCTCCCCCAGCTCCTCCAGGATCGCTTCCACCGGCGTCGGCTCCTGCGCGGCCGGCGCACGGCGAGAGATGGCCCACGCCGTCAGTAGTGCCAGCGTCAGTACCAGCGCGCCCAGCCCGAGCGCGTGCAGGTAGCGGCGTCCGGTCATTGCCCTGCCTTTCGCCTGATTCCCCGAAACGGAGGCGGCCGCCCGAACAGGCGCGGCCGGTGTGCTTATTGGTACGCCTCCCACAAACATTTGTTCCAGAGCCGCAGAAAAAACGCCTGCCAGGGGCTGCCGTACGCGTCAGGGCAGGCAGGGCGGGATCCCTCGGCCGCTCACGCGAGCGCGGGAGGCGGGCCGGGATGGGTTGGACGGCCGACTGGGCGCGGCTCAGCTCCCGGCCCGCACCTCGACGCGGTCGCCGGGGCGAAGCACGGCGTCGTGCGCGAGGCTGTTCCACTCCATGAGTTGGCGGGTGGTGACGCCGTGGCGGCGGGCAATGGTCCAGAGCGTATCGCCGGGCTGCACGCGGTAGACGATGACGCGCGGTCCCGGCGGGCCGAGCAGGAGCTTCTGCCCGGGCATGATGCGGGTGCCGGAGCCGAGCGCGTTCCAGGTGCGCAACTGCGAAACCGTGACGCCGAAGCGCTCGGCGATGGACCACAGGCTGTCGCCGCTGCGCACGCGGTACGTGCGCGGCTTGCTCGACGATTGCTTGCGGGGCGGCGGCGCGGCCTGCGCGGAGCCACTCTGGCCACGGTGGCCGTCGGTTGCACTGCCGTCGTTGCCAGGGGACGGGATGGCGACGCCGACGCCGCCCGTCGCCGGGCTCGCCTTGGCCGCGGCGCGGTCCAGGTCCGCGGTTGTGGGAATCGCCCCGCCGCCGCTGCGGGAGATGATCAGGCGCCGCCCCGCGGCGAGCGAACGCGGACGGCGGATTCCGTTCAACTCCTGGAGCGCGGCCACGGTCGTGCCGTAGCGCGCCGCGATGCCGGATAGGGTCTCGCCGCGTCGGACCACGTGCTCGAGCAGGCGTACCCGCTGCTTCGGCGGAATGCTCTCGAAGGCCGTCACGATGGTCCGGCCGGTTCCGGGCGGCACGCGCAGGGCGAAGGTCCGCCCGGGCGGCGTGACGCCGCGGTGCAAGTGCGGGTTGAGCAGGAACAGTTCGTCGGCGGAGACCGCCGCGGCGCGCGCGAGCACCGTCAGCTCGACGGCGTCCGGGATGGGGACGACGTCGAAGCTCTCGGCGGGGTTCGGCTCGATCCTGCTGAATCCGTAGCGATCGCGGTATTTTGCGAGAATGGCCGCGGCCAGGAGCTTCGGCACGTAGTTGCGCGTCTCGCTCGGCAGCGCGTCCTCGATGCTCCAGAAGAGCGAGTCGTGTCCGCGCGCGCCGTCGAAGCGATCGCGCAGCAACCGCTCGACCCGCATCTCGCCGCTGTTGTATGCGGCGGCGGCCAGATACCAGCTGCCGAAGTCGGCGTACAGATCCTGCAGGTAGTTGAGCGCGGCCTCCGTGGCGGCGACGGGGTCGCGTCGCTCGTCCACGTAATGGGAGACCTCGAGGCCGTAGCGACGCGCCGTCCCCTGGATGAACTGCCAGATGCCGACGGCGCGGGCGCGCGAGTACGCACGTGGCGAGAAGCCGCTCTCGATCAGCGCAAGGTAGATGAGATCCTGGGGCATGCCGCGCTCGCGCAGCTTGCCACGGATCAGGTGCTCGTAGCGTCCCATCCGTTGCAGGTAGAGCTGGAACCACTGGCGGTGGCGGTTCTGGAAGTACTCCATCCAGAACAGCACGCGCTCGTTTACGTGGATGGGGATATCGAAATCGCCCGGGTTCACCGGGAGGGTCGCGGGGGCGGCGTCGTCCACCACGGCATCGGCTTCGGAGGCGGCGCGCTCGGCCTCGGCCTCCTCGATTTGAAACGCGCGCTCCTCCACGCCGAGGGGCGGGTCGGGCTCGGGCAGCTCGGGCGGGGGCGTGAGCCCGGGAGCGCACGCCCCCAGGGCGAGGCCCATGAGAAGCACCAGCCGGATCGTCCGGTTCATTGGCTCAATCAATGGTTGCGAGATAGTTGCCCAGCTTCCGGTTGAGCGCGTTCAGCACCGCCAGCACGGCGGCGCGCAGCGTGTCGGAGGCTGCAAGCGCGGTGCCCACGAAGTGCTGCGGGGGCGTGGTGAAAGAGGTCAGGGAAGCCACGACCAGGTCGGCATCGAACGCCCGCACCTGCTTCACGCCGGTCAGACGCAGGCCGAGCGTGCCGCCGGTGACGCGCTCGAGCGCGAGCAGCGCCGCGGTCGCGGCCGTGCGCATCTCGATCAGCCCGCCCGCCTCGCCGACCGCTTCACCCGTGTGATTCGTCCCGTGCCACTCCAGCACCACACGGACGCGCTGGCGACCATCCGGCTCGGCGCTGCGGTCGGTGCGCTCGAAGCGCACGCGACGCCGCGCCGGTCCCTCGCCATGCACCGCCACCTCGACGGGCACCTCGGACGACTCGATCCCGAGCGCGCTCAGCGCCGCTCTCGCGGCCCCCTCGAGCTGCGCACGCGGCGCCTCCGGCTCGCAAATGATCCAGACCGTTTCCGCCTCCTCGTCCACTACGACCCGGCGCACGCCCGCACGCGCCTCCAGCTCCGTGCACAGGGCGCGCCGCGCGTTCGCGTCCAAAGTGGATAGGGCTGCCACTTCCGCTGCTCCGCGACGCAAATTCTCGATCGGGTGACGAAGGGAGAGAAGAAGAGACGGGAACTGTGGATAAATTAGGCCGGGGCTGGGAAAAATGCAAGAAAATCCGTGTACGTGCACGAGTACCTGCACGTGTACGTCTGCATCTGGGCCCGGTAAAATTGCCTGATCGACAGAACGTACACGTACGCGTACTCGTGCACGTACTCGTACACGTTCGTTTACGCTAAAACTTCAAAAGCGCCCCCACCCCGTGCAGATCGGTCATGGCCTCGGGCGGAACGAACTGGATCGGGACCTCCTGCTCCTCGGCCAGGCGGATCATCGCCTCCACCAGGTCGACGCCGGCACGCAGGTCGCCGCCGCAATACGGGCAGACGGTGTCGCGCCGGATCAGGTAGAAGCCACAGCGCAGGCACTGGACCCCGGCTCGCTCAATGTCGCGCGCGAGCACGAGCCGATCCACCTTGCCTTCCTGGAGCTGCTCGAGCGTGTCGGGAAAGCCGGCGATCGCGAGATGGCGGTGGAGGACGCGGTCGTGAACGAGGTCGATCACGGAGCTCTGCTCCCGCTCCATCTGCTCGAACAAAAAGGGCGTGATCCGCTCGAGCACCTCGGCCGCGGTCGCGTCGATGGGCGCGTGCGCGCTGTAGACGACCTGCTCGCGTACGGCGGGGCTCAGGAATTCCAGGAAGTTCTTCACGTTCTCGTCGGTGCCGAGCAGGATCCAGTCGTCGGGGCGGTAGCGACGACTGAATTCGGCCACTTCCAGCGCGAATTCTTTGAAGAAGTGCCGCGTCTCCTCCGCCTTGCGCTTCTGGAAGTCGATCGCCGAGTAGCCACCCCGCTGCACATCGTGGGGCGTGGGATACGGCGACGTCTTCACCTCGTGCTCGTGCAGCGGCTCGCCCAGGTAGACGCTCAGCAGCCGGAGGTGAGCGCGGTCCACCAGCGCGATGCCGTGGTGGCGGTAGCTCTCCACGATCTGCGCGAGTGGGCCGATGACGGGCTGTGGCGCGATCACGACGCGGTTCCGCACCGGGACCGGGAGCTGTACACCCTCCAGCCAATCGCCGCCGACCTCGGCGTACAGCACGACCCCCTGGTTCGCCTCGTCGAAGTGCTGCTCGAGCCACCGCTGCACCCGCTCGAACGCCGCGCCCAGCGGCTCGCGGTGATGGCTCGGACGGTCGCTCTCCAGCTCCTGGAATTGCGCCAACTGCTGGCCCAGGAAGACCCGGTGCGTGCGTTTGTTCTCCGAGTTCACCGACATGTCCAGGAACACCGAAAGCACGGGCTTGATGCCATTGGGTCGATGGATCAGACGCTGCACATCCTGTCGGGAGATCATAGGCGGCGTTGCGTCAAAGGGTGACCGGGTGAGACGGCGCCGGCACAGCGCGCGCAAGGAGCGTGCCCTGGCGAGGGGTCAGGGGTCAGGGTCAGCATGGGGCGCCCGACCCTGACCCCTGACCCCTGACCCCTGATCCCTGGAACCGCGAACGGTCCGCTACAGGTGATAGTTGGGCGCCTCGCGCGTGACCGCCACGTCATGGGGGTGCGATTCACGCAGGCCGCCGCTGGTGATGCGGACGAACCGGCTCTTGCTGCGCAGCTCGGCGAGGTCGGCGCAGCCGCAGTAGCCGAGGCCGCTGCGCAGCCCGCCGACGAGCTGGAAGATCACATCCGCGACGGGCCCCTTGTACGGCACGCGCCCCTCGATGCCTTCCGGCACGAACTTGCGCGTGGCCGCGGACTCCTCCTGGAAGTAGCGGTCGGCGGAGCCTTCCTCCATGGCGGAGAGCGAGCCCATGCCGCGCACGGTCTTGTAGCGCCGCCCCTCCAGCAGGAAGCTCTCGCCCGGGCTTTCCTCCGTACCGGCCAGCACCGAGCCCATCATGACGCAGCTCGCGCCTGCGGCCAACGCCTTCACGATGTCGCCGGAGAACCGGATGCCGCCGTCCGCGATGATCGGGACGCGGTCCTCGACCCCGCGCACGGTCTCGAGGATCGCGCTGAGCTGCGGCACGCCGACCCCCGTCACCACGCGGGTCGTGCAGATGCTGCCGGGGCCGATCCCGACCTTGACCGCGTCGGCGCCGTGCTCGGCCAGTGCGCGCGCGCCCTCGGCCGTCGCGACATTGCCAGCGATGAGCTGCGCGTCCGGGAAGCGCTCGCGCATGCGCGCCAGCGCGGTGAGCACCCCCGCGCTGTGGCCGTGCGCAGTGTCGATGATGAGCACGTCGCAGCCGGTGCCGAGCAGCTCGGCGGCCCGCTCGAGTTCACGCGGCGCGGTGCCGACGGCCGCGCCGACACGCAGCCGGCCGTGCTCGTCCTTGCACGCGTTCGGGAACTGGCGCCGCTTGAAAATGTCCTTGACCGTGATCAAGCCGCGCAGCCGCCCCTGCTCGTCCACGACGGGGAGCTTCTCGATCCGGTGCCGCTGCAAAATCCGCTCGGCCTCTTCCAGGGAGGTGCCAACGGGCGCGGTCACCAGCCGCTCCCGTGTCATGACTTCACGCACCGGCCGATCGAGCATCGTCTCGAACTGGAGGTCGCGGTTCGTGATGATACCGACCAGCCGCCCGTTCTCGTCGACGATGGGCACGCCGCTGATCGAGAACTCCTGCATCAACCGGAGCGCCGCCCCCAGCGGCTTGTCCGCCGTGAGCGTGATGGGGTTCAGGATCATGCCGCTCTCGGAGCGCTTGACCCGGTCGACCTCCGCGGCCTGCCGCTCGATCGACATGTTCTTGTGGATGATGCCGATGCCGCCCTCGCGCGCCAGCGCGATGGCCATGCGCGCCTCGGTGACCGTATCCATGGCCGCCGAGACCAGCGGGATCGGCAGCGCCAGGCGTGCGGTCAGGCGTGATTCCACGCGGGTGTCGCGCGGGTGCACCTCCGAGAAGTCGGGGACCAGCAGCACGTCATCGAAGGTGAGGCCATCGCCGACGAAGCGCGGGTGGCGCTCTGGATCGATCATGGCGTCTCCCCTGAATGCAAAAACGCCCGCGGTCGCTTCCGGCGCGCGCAGGCGCTCGGGACCACGGGCATCACGTTCGGTACGTCTTGCCATGGTGAAAGTTAGGGGCATGTGCAGGCCGTGTCAAGCAGGAGACGCTTTACACAGCTCCTCGCAGCACCCGGCGGATGGAACGCGGCAAAATCGCGCCGATCTCCTCCAGGCCATCCAGCAGGGCCAGCAGCGCGCCGGGTCGACCGTGCCAGTGCTCGACGAGCAGATCGGGTCCGGCGCGGAGCAGCAAGCGGTTGAGCGCGAGCGCCAGCAGGTAGAGGTCGTCGACCAGGCCGAGGGCATAGACGAAGTCCGGAAGCAGGTCGATGGGCGTGACGATGTAGCCGATGACCAGTCCGACCAGCGCCTTGTCGAGCGCGGAAACCCGCGGATCGCGGAAAAGGCGGAGGAGCAGCCCGAGGAAGTGCGGCAGCTCGCGCAGCAGCGAGACGACGGCGTTCTTCGCCTGCCGGCGCCGGCGGCGGCTCACGCGGCGCATGCGTCAGTCGATCGGGATCGCGCGCGCCGACGGACCCCCACCCGTGCCATCGTCCTCGTCCGGCATGCGGTACGGTCGCGCCGCCCCGCCGTCCGTGGGCCGTTCGCCGTGCGGTGGGCGGGGGCCGGGTACCGCCCGTTCGCGCAGCAGCGCCTCTCCCAGATCGGCGACGCCGTGCAGTACCCGTCCCGCGGCGCTCAGGAGCTTCAGCGCCCCGCCGACCGCCCAGGGCGCGAGCACGCGGGCGCGCATGCGGTCCTCGACCCGTTCCGCGAAGCGCTGAAAGCCCGCCGCGTCCGCGGCCCGTCCGGGCGCGTACTTCGAGCCCAGGAATTGGATGTAATCGAGCACCTTGTAGAGCTGCTCGTCCGGGAGCGCCTCCAGCTCGCGCATGAGCCGCTGCCTGGTGATATCCTGCATGGTTCCCCCCGGGTCTGTTCCCGCAAGATACGACCAGCTCCGGCGTCCGGCGAGACCGGCACGCGGAAACGCGGAGGCGCAGAGGGTTCTCTGCGCCTCCGCGTGACCATGTCGCTGCGCGCCGCACCCGCGGCGCTCAGCGGGCCAGGCGCAAACCGAGCGAGAAGGTGCGCGGCAATCCCGGCCGCACGCCGGCAGGGTGGCGGGCGACCACATAGCTGCGGTCGCTCAGGTTCTGGATGGCCGCGATCACGCTCCCCCACGGCGCGACCCGGTACTCCCCCGAGAGATCGAAAATCAGCTGGGCGTCCGCCGATTCCACTGGCGGGATCCTGCCCTGCCCCGCCACCGTGCGCATCTCGCTGCTGTAGTGGCCGCTCAGCCGCAGCGCGACGGCAGCGCTCTCGAGTGAAGCGCTGCCGAACAGCTGGTGCCGCGGCATGTACGGCAGCTCATCGCCGGCCTGGACCGATCCCCAGAGCTCGTACTCGCTCTCGAAATCCGTCCTGAATTCCGCGCGCGTCAGCGTGTACGCCAGGCGCAGCGGAAGCCGGAAGGGTCGGCCCGCCCGCGCAGCCGCATCGTAGTCGACCACGAGCTCCACCCCCGCGACGTCCACGCGCCCGCCGTTGAACAACTCGCCCGCTCCGCTGCCGCCGGTCGCGAGTGTCGCCTTTCCGAGCACGTTGTCGTAGTCGTTGAAGAACCCGACCGCCTGCAGGCCCAGCGCTCCCCGGCGATAGCGGGCACCCAGCTCGTAGTTGACGCTCCCCTCGGCCCTGGTCTCCCGATCCGCGCCCGGGCCTGGCGGCCCGAACCCCTTGTGCACGCCGCCGAACAGCGAGAGCATTGCGGAAACATCCACGTTCACGCCCATGCCCGGGATCAGCACGTCCACCCCGTTCTCCACCACCCGGGTGGGGGCGCTGCGCCCCGGATCCGTCCGGGCGTAATCCGTCTGCGTGAAACCGATGCTCTCGTAGCGGACGCCGGGTACGAGCGTCCACCGGCCCAATACGAGACGGTCCTGGAGGAACACGGACCAGGCCGCGGCGCGGCCAACCCGGTTCGACTGGCTCCCGGGCGCGCCGGCGGAGGTGCGCTCCATCCGCCCCTCCACCATGCGGTAGCCGTC
>JACQPS010000020.1 GCA_016207445.1 Gemmatimonadota bacterium
AAGATCGACGGCCAACTGGTCGAGCTACGGAAGGCTTACTCCTCCATCCGCCCGGTCCGGCACGACTTCGTGGGCTTCTATGCGGACGTCTCCCTGCTGATTCCCGACCGCCCGTACTCATTCGAGCTGGAATTGCCGCCGCTCCGGCCCGGCCAGTTCCAGGGGCTGTTCTTCGAGAACGTCGAGACCGAGTACACGAGCCGGATCGCGCCCTGATCTCACGGCCGCACCGAGAAACGGTAAATGGTGCGGCTTCGATATTCCCGCCCTGGCCGCAGAATCGTCGATGGAAACGCGGCCTGATTCGGCGAATCCGGAAAATGCTGCGTTTCCATCGCGAAGCCATAGCGCTGCCTGTAGACGACGCCGCCTTTGCCCCGTAACGTGCCGTCCAGGAAGTTTCCCGAGTAGAATTGCAGCCCCGGCTCCGTCGTGAAGATTTCCATCACGCGGCCGGTCGTCGGCTCATGCACCTCTGCGGCGAGCACCAGATCGCGGCCCACGCCTGTGCGATTCAACACGAAGTTGTGATCGTAGCCGAGCCCGAAACGCAGTTGCTCGTCGTCCCGGCCGATGCGCTCGCCGATCGCGTGGGCGGTGCGAAAATCGAACGGAGTCCCCACCACGCTGCGCAGCTCACCCGTCGGGATCAACGTCGAATCGACAGGCGTAAATCGATCCGCGTTCACCCGTACGACGTGTCCGAGGATGTCGCGCGCGCCATCGCCAGCGAGGTTGAAATAGCTGTGCTGGGTCAGATTGACGGGCGTCGGCTTGTCGGTACTCGCTGTGTAGTCGAACATCAGCGCATTGTCGTTCGTGAGGTTGTAGACGACCTGTGCTCGCAGTGTGCCGGGATAGCCCTCCTCGCCGTCGGTACTCGTGTAGCGGAAGATGATCCCAACGGAGTCCGGCGTGGTAAACGGCTCCGCCTCCCACACCACCTTGTCGAAGCCCTGGAGACCGCCGTGGAGGTGGTTCGGGCCGTTGTTGGTGGCGAGCGTGTAGGTCCGCCCGTCGAGTGTGAAGCGACCGCGGGCAATGCGATTGCCGTACCGTCCGATCAGCGCACCGAAGTAGGGCGAGCTCGCGAGGTATGCCGGCAGCGAATCGTAGCCGAGCACGACGTCGCCCGGCTTTCCGTTCCGATCGGGCACTTTCAGCGAGAGAATGACGCCGCCGTAGGTGATGATGCGCGCTTCCATGCCGTTGCGGTTGCGCAACGTGTAAACGCTGACGGTTTTCCCGTCCGGCGTCGCTCCGAACGGCGCCTGTGAGACGGACGGTTGCGGAGGCGGCATCAGGTTCGTGCACGAGTTGATCGGCATCAGGCTCATGGCAATCGCGAGAACCTTCAGGCAGGCATCGTGTCGCATAGGGACCGACTCAGGCGCGTGTACCTGCGCTCGGCGTGGTTCGAACCGGTTCAACGTAGCTCGAGTTTCTCGCGGTTTGCAAGCATGTCGGCTATCTTGCGACGTCGCCCCGCCATTGCGTTGGTGTCAACAGGCGACGAATCCCACAGGGAACTCGAAGCAGCGAAACCGCGAATGCGAGGCCATTGACCTGGCATCCGTTTCGGGTGAGAAGGTGCCGTGAATTCGATTGAGCTAGCCGGCGTGGATTACGCCATACTCGGGATCTACTTCGCATTTGTGGTCGGGATCGGGGTCGCCTTGAAGCGCTATATGCGCTCCAGCACCGACTTCTTTCTGTCCGGCCGAACGATTCCGGCATGGGTGGCCGGTCTCGCGTTCCTGTCCGCGAACCTCGGCGCTCAGGAAGTCATCGGTATGGCCGCGTCCGGCGCGAAGTACGGCATTGCGACCAGTCACTTTTACTGGATCGGGGCGGTGCCGGCGATGGCGTTCGTCGGCGTCTTCATGATGCCGTTCTACTACGGGTCGCGCGCGCGCTCGGTGCCGGAGTACCTGCGGCTGCGCTTCGATGAAAAGACACGCGGCTTCAATGCGGTCTCCTTCGCCGCTATGACCGTATTCTCCTCCGGCATCTCCATGTATGCGATGGGACTGCTGCTCGGCGCATTGCTCGGTTGGGACTTCGACTTCAGCGTGCTGGTCTCTGCTGGCATCGTCCTCGCCTACATCTACCTCGGAGGACTGACCTCCGCGATCTATAATGAAGTGCTGCAGTTCTTCCTGATCGTAGGCGGCTTCATTCCACTCGTGTGGCTGGGCCTGAAGGATGTCGGCGGCTGGTCCGGTCTGACCACGCGCCTGGCAGAGACTGCGCGGCAGGCCGGCTTCCAACCCGGCGCATGGACGGATTCGTGGGCGCACATGGGAAGTGCGTCGGCCAACCCCATGGGGATCGAGTGGTTCGGTCTCGCGATGGGACTCGGCTTTGTGCTGTCCTTCGGGTACTGGACGACGGACTTCCTGGTCGTGCAGCGCGCGATGGCAGCGAATTCCATGTCGGCGGCACGCCGCACTCCGCTGATCGCCGCGTTTCCGAAGATGCTGTTCCCATTTCTCGTGATCGTGCCCGGCATGATCGCGATCGCGCTGACCACGCATGCCGGACAAAGCGGTTTCACCCTCCCCGCGAAGCCGGACGGCAGCACCAACTACGACATGACGATTCCACTGATGCTCGGGCACTACTTCCCGCCCGGCTTGCTCGGCCTCGGGCTCACCGCGCTCATGGCGTCGTTCATGTCGGGCATGGCGGGGAATGTGACCGCGTTCAACACCGTGTGGACCTACGACATCTATCAGGCCTACATCAATAGGAGCGCCTCGGATGCGCACTATCTCCGGATGGGGCGCTTCGCGACCGTGTTCGGAATCGGGTTGTCGCTCCTCACTGCCTATGCGACGACGCAGTTCAACAACATCATGGACATGCTACAACTCGTCTTCGCGTTCGTGAATGCGCCTTTGTTTGCAACGTTCCTGCTGGGGATGTTCTGGAAGCGGGCCAGCGCGCACGGGGCGTTCGCGGGACTGCTCGGGGGCACTGCGGCAGCGGCGCTGCATCACGGTCTGACCATGCCGGCCGCGGCGGCCGTGGGATTCAAGGGTGGCTGGCTCGGCACCGTTGTACACGGCTATCCGAGCGAGATGGCGCAGAACTTCTGGACGGCGATCTTCGCCTGGACCACCTGCTTCATGGTCACCATCCTGGTGAGCCTGGTCACGGCGCCGCGCCCCGACCGGGAGCTGCGTGGACTGGTGTATTCCTTGACCGAACGTCCGCGCGACACCGGCCTTGCGTGGTATCGGAAGCCGTCTGCACTCGCGCTCACGGTGTTGGCGCTCGCGTTGCTGCTGAACGTCGTGTTCTTCTGAGTCGAGAGCGAGGGGGATGTGGGACTCGATATTCGACTGCCGATCGGCTTGATGTTCAGCCTGCTGGGCAGCGTGCTCGCGGCCTTTGGCCTGTGGAGCGATCGCACGATCTACGCACGGTCGCTGGGCTACAATGTGAATCTGTGGTGGGGACTGGTGCTGCTCGCCTTCGGGTTGGTGTTCATCTATTTCGGGCGGCGCGGCACTCGCGCCCTGCGATCGGCGGCGCACTCGGCGGCGATGACGAGTCCCGCGTCCGTTGAAGAGCGCACGCCCGTCCCGCACGGGCAGTGAGCAAGGTCAACGGCGAGATTCCCCCCGATGAAAACCCCAGATGACGTAGAGGTGGGAGAAGCCCTCGATGTCGGTGAGCCCCGCCTCGAGCTCGGGGCGGATCTCGAGAGTTCCCTCCGCGGTGTGCCGTGCACCGGGACCCTTCGGGACCTGCGCCGTATCAGTAAACGGACTGCGAACCGTGCCGATCGGCTCACACGGAATCATGGCATTCAACCCGGTGCCTGCTGAAATACGGGCAACGCGCCCGAGCCGCGGATCCGCCGACGGAAATACTCCTCGACGGGTTCCGCCTCTCCGCGTTCCACCATCCGGCGGTAGCGTGCGGGAACATGTGCGCAGAACGGCTCCGCTTCCAGCGGGTCTCCAGTCACGGCCCAGGCGCGGGCGCGACTGCCGCCGCACACGTCGAGGTACTCGCAAACGCCGCACTTGCCCTTGAGCAGGCTGCGGTCGCGCAGCACGCGGAAAAGCGGCGCCTGCCGGTACACCTGCGCGAGATCGGCACTCCGCACGTTGCCCGCCGAAACCGGGAGGAACCCCGAAGGCATGATCTCACCCGTGTGGCCGATGAACAGGAACCCGTCGCCGTCATTCACGCTGCGCGCGCGGCCGATCCCATCCTGCATCGAGAAGGCGACGCCGCCCGTCAGCGGATCCGGCACTGCGCCACGCCGCCCGTCCCGCCGCTCCGCGACCTTGCGCTGCAGCACGACGCGCGCGTAGTGCGGCGCCGCCGTGGCCTTGATATCGAAGGGCGCGGTGCGGGACAGATCGTACAGCTTGTGGAAGATCGCCTCGAATTCCTCCGCGCTCGCCACGTCCTCGGGGCGCGCGCGCCCGACCGGCACCAGGAAGAAGACCTCCCAGAACACGATCCCCAGCCCCGCCATGAGCGTGCACAGCCCGTCGATGTCCGCCACGTTGTGGCGCCCGATCGCGGTGTTCACCTGAGTCGAGAGGCCGATCGCCTGTGCGTCGCGCAGGATCGCGACCGCACGCTCGAAGGAGCCGGGGACGCGCCGGAACTCGTCATGGATCGCGGGCGTCGAGCCGTCCAGGCTCACGGCCAGGCGCGCGAGCCCGGCCGCCTTCAGCCGTGCGACCATCTCCGGGGTGGCGAGCGGGGTCGCGGCAGGCGTCATCGCGACCCGCAGCCCGAGGCGGGCGGCGTGCTCGACCAGCTCGACGATATCGGGCCGCTTGAGCGCGTCGCCGCCGCTGAACACGAACACGACCGGGCCGAAGCGCCGGATCGCATCCAGCATCCGCTTCGCCTCGTCCGTGGAGAGCTCGGCGGGGTGCCGGTACGGCACCGCCTCCGCGCGGCAATGGCGGCAGGCCAGGTCGCACGCCTGCGTGGTTTCCCAGATCACCACGTAGGGCGCCTGATCGAAGTCGCGTGCTGCGCGTGCGCGTCGGCGCGGCGGACTGCGGTTCTTACTCGTCGCCGGGCGTGTCATGCCACCGCCGCGAGCTGCTCTTCGATCATCGTGACCACGTCGGACCTGGGGACGGCGCCAATCACGCCGTCGACGGGCCGACCATCCCGGAAGAGCACGATGGTGGGGATCGAGCGGATCCCGTACGCACTGGCAGTGGCAACGGCTTCGTCGACGTTCAGCTTGCCGAAGCGGACCCGCCCCGCGTACTCCCGCGCGAGCTGTTCCATGATCGGCGCGACCAGGCGACACGGCATGCACCACGACGCCCAGAAGTCCACCACGATGACGCCCTCGGCCGATTCCACCTCGGAAGCGAAGTTCGCATCGTTCAGTTCCAGCACCTGAGTGGCCGTCATGGATTCTTCTCCTCGCTCGCGTGGGCCGCTACCAGCGGCTCGACCTCGATGTGCAGTGGGATGCCGCGCTTCACACTCTGCCCCACGAGGCAGAAGTCCTCGAAGACCTCCAGGCAGCGCCCGATTCGATCCCGGTCCGCTGGCTCCAGCTCCGGCTGCAGCGCGATGCGCAGCTCGCCCACGCGCAGCCGGCCGTGCTCGTTTCGCACGAGCGAGCCCTGCACGCGGGTCCGGATCCCGCCGACTTCGACCCTGGCTTTGCGCAGGCAGAACAACAGGCTCGCGCTCAGGCAATGACCGACGGCCGCGGCCAGCAGGCGCGCGGCATTGGGGCCGCGGCCGCCGCCCAGTGGCGGCGGCTCATCTACGCGCAGGTCGAGCAGGCCATCACCGTCGAAATCCACTCCGAACTCGAAACCGTCGCGCTGCACCAGCTCCACGGCGAAGCTCTCTTCACTCATGAGATTCCTGCGCTTTACCCGGCAGCCACCAGTCGCCCGTTCGTTGGCCGCGGCAGCCGACGCGGGCCCGATCCGCCCCGTTCGGAACAACGATAGCCGAGCCGGAGCCCGGGTCTATCGGGAAAAGCCCCGAAAAGCTGTGGGAGCTTTGCGGCGGCTGCGTGGGGCGGAGCATTACGGAGAGCGCTTCGGTGGGTTGCGAAGGGCGTCACGGATTGGACGCGACTTAGGACAAATCGCGACGGGGGGGCGTCGCTCACCGGTTGGTCGCGCGCGGGCGCCGGGGCGGGCCAAGGTGCCATCCTCCTATCATCCAACGACATAAGCCGACAAAGCCCTCGGCCGACCTCCGGTCGCCACCTCGCCATCGAGCGGCATGGAGCATGATTCGACAAACGACCCCTGGGGTGGGATTCGCTCATGAGTTTGCTCG
Organism: Gemmatimonadota bacterium; assembly: GCA_016207445.1. Classification (GTDB taxonomy): domain Bacteria; phylum Gemmatimonadota; class Gemmatimonadetes; order Longimicrobiales; family RSA9; genus JACQPS01. The sequence goes on from JACQPS010000020.1 coordinate 6,301, forward strand.
TTCGCCTGTCGGCTCTCACCGGGCCTTCACGATGCCCAACCCCTCTGGCTGCTCCGACACGGCGCACCCGCGCGCCGCGGGCTGGAGAGCTGCGCGTCCTGTCACCGCCAGACGGACTGCCTCTAGTGCCACCGCGGCGCTCGTGACAGTCGCGGCAGAAGAGGCCGCTGTCCTGGACCCGTCCCGCCGCGGCGACTCCTTCTGCGCCCAGCCGTCCGCAGGTCAACGCGCGCGCGGTCCAGGGGCTGGTTGCCGCTGCAAGTGCCGATCCGTCCGCGCGCAGTTCACCGAGGCGGCTGCACCCGGTCGCGGAAGCGGTCCACCATAGGAGTGGGGCCGCCCTCCGGCAAGACGACCGTCCGGGGATCGCAGTGGAACGATAGACGACGTGCGCCGGTCGCTCTATTCTTAGCGCGCCAGCATCGCAGAGGTTCGCAGGGAATCCCGGAGGTCACGAGACCGCCCCCGCGGCGGCCAGGCAGCGCAGCCGCGGGAGCCTCGCCCTGGAGGCGACCATGAGACGCGTCGCAGCATCTGTCTCGCCCTGGATTCTGCCGTGGCCACTGGTTTCTGATTCGACCGTAAGCCCGCGGCCCCCTTCGGTCCGCCCGGTGCGAACCGGTTGCCGCCACCCACCACGCTCCTGGCCGGTCCTCCTCGTGTTGTTCCTGCTCACGGCCCCGCGCGCTTTCGCTCAGGACGTGGTCGAGCGGCAAGGCGAGCGAGGTAAAGCTCCCAAGAGCGGCGCGGAGCTGTACGTCCAGAAGGGGTGCCTCGGCTGTCACGGCGCGAGCGGCCGGGGCGGCGTCGGCCCGAGCCTCGCCCGGACGCCGCTGTCGTTCGAGGACTTCATCGCGCAGGTGCGCAAGCCGCGCGGAATCATGCCCGCGTTCCCCGAGGATGTGGTCCGTCGCGACGAAGTGATCGCCATCTACGATTACGCGCGCACCCTCCCGAGCGCGCCCGCGCGTCTGCGGGCGGACCTGCCGCGGGGCCGCCTGGATCCGGCCACGTGCCTTACCTGTCACCGGCAGTACAACCCGGAGATCGCGGCGCAGTTCGCCGGCAGCGCGATGGGTCGGGCCGGCGTGCAGAACGCACGCGTCGAGTTCGCGCGCGCGCAGCTCACCTGCGCCGACTGTCACGGCGCGAACCACGACACGATCATGGCCAGCCAGGGCCGGGTGTCCGAGCTCACCTGCGCCGGCTGCCACGCCGCGATCTACAAGGAGCACGTCGTCGACCTCGGCCACTCGTACGGGCCGGGCCCGGGCACGCTCGGGCCGAACTGGGAGCGCAACATCGGCGTGCCGCATTACCGGCAGATGCCGCGCAAGGTGATGGAGATGGGGTGCGACCCGTGTCACGCGCAGGCCGGCGCGACCGACGCGAAGTACTGGAGCGACGCGGAACAGAAGTACATCGATACGAGCAGCCTGCAGTACCGCAACGGCTGCATCGCCTGCCACACGCGCCACGCGTTCAGCCTGGAGGAGGCGCGCAAACCCGAAGCCTGCTTCACCTGTCACATGGGTCCCGACCACCCCAACTACGAGGCGTACATGAGCTCGAAGCACGGCTCCATCTACGCCGCGCGGGGAAACGATTGGGACTGGACGACGCCGTTGGCCCACGGGGAGTGGGATGCACCGACCTGCGCCTACTGCCACATGCTGTACGTCGGCCCGGATGGGCGGCGGTACTCGAGCCACAACATGACGAGGAAGATCATCTGGGGCATGGGCGTGCAGGCGGCGCTCGGGCAGGTTCAGGACATCACCATAAAGCCGGAGAACGAGCAGAAGCGCAACGAGATGGTGAAGGTCTGCCTCACCTGCCACGCGGAGGACAAGGCGCGCGGCTACCTGAAGTCCGCCGATGCGCACAAGCTGGCAGGGGACGCGCTCGTGCTCGAGGCGCAGCAGATCCTGCGGGGGCTCTACGACGACGGCTTGATCCAGCCGAGCCACGGCCAGCGCTCGGCCGGCCTGCTGCCGGGCCCGCGCTTCACCGCGGTCGAGCTGCCGGGCGGGCTCGCGTTCCACTCACCTACGAGCCTGTACTACGACGTCACGCCCATCGAGCGCGACTACTTCGACATGTTCTTCTTCGCGAACCTGAAGTCGTACAAGGGCGCGTTCCACATGAGCCCGGATTACGCCTGGTGGTACGGCTACGCGGACGTGCTCGGCCACCTCGCGTCGATCCGCGACGAGGCGCAGCGCATCCGCCACGAGCGCAGCGTGCGCCGGCAAACCCGGTTCATGATCCTCACGGGTCCGCTGATGGTGCTGGCCGTGCTCGCAGCCGTGTACCTGGGTTGGCGAGCATGGCGGAGAAGGTCGAAGGGCGCCGACGCTGTGCCCTAGATGCACTCGCGCGCGTCCGCGATCTCGCGCGTGCCGAGCGGCGGGAATCACGCCCGGACCAGGAGGACGCGATCAGTGCGCCGGCTCGAGGCCGCTGCGGAGCAGCCGCTGCTCCATGACGGCGGCCGGAAGACCGAACAGTGGGCAGAACGCGCCCGTGCAGCGGAGGCCGACCTCGAGGCAGATGGGCTCGGGGTCGGGGATCGTGGCCTGGCCGTCCTGGAGGGGCAGCTCGGTCCAGGTGACGTGGACCTGCTGGTCGAGCGCGGCGCAGTAGGTCATGTACACGTTCATGGGAGCCTCGCTGTAGAGCGGGCGGGGCGGCGGCGGAATTGTCCGCGTCGACTCAACCCGGTCGAACCAGGCGGGCGCCGGCCGCGCACGCCCGCAAGAGTGCCGCGGCCCCGTCGGGCCGCATACCGAATGTGGCCGTGGCCGCCGCGTCAGCGTGCAGACACGAGTCGGCGACGATGGTGACGCTGTGCACGGCCGAGACCCGGGGTGCAGCGGTGCCCGGGTCGATCAGATGGTGGTAGCGCCGGCCGCCGTACTCGAAGTACTGCTGGTAGTCGCCGGAGGTGGCGACAGCCTGGTTGGAGACCTCGAAGGTGCCGGCGAGCTGACGGGCGTCCTCCAGGGAGCGGATGCCCACGCGCCATGGGTCGCCCTCGGGCGAATCACCCAAGGCGTACAGGTCGCCGCCGACATTGACGAGCGCGTGCAGCATGCCCCAGTCGCGGAGCGCGGCCACGGCGCGGTCCACGCCGAAGCCCTTGGCGATGCCGCCCAGGTCGAGCGCCACGTCCGGGTCGTGGAAGCGCACGACCCGCCGGCCGCGCCACCGGTCCAGGTCCAGCGCGTGGTAGAGCCGGCGCCCGGCCAGCCTGCGGACCTGCGCCGGCTCGGGCGGC
>JACQPS010000225.1 GCA_016207445.1 Gemmatimonadota bacterium
AAGCGGGAGGTGGGGAGCCGTCGGCCCGCCGGGTGCAGCGACCCCGCGGCCCAGGAGAGCGAGCCGGCCACGAGGACCAGCGCGCCGAGCGGGTCCACGCGGCTGCTGCCCGCGAGCCGACCGGGGCCGACCAGCAGCACGATGCCGGCGAGGCCCAGGACCAGGCCCAGGAGCACCCGCCCACCCGGTCGCGTGCCGCCGCGCCACAGCCATGCCAGCAGGACCATCCAGACCGGAACGGTGGCTACGAGCACCGCGGCCACGCCGGACGGGACGCGTTGTTGCGCCCAGACCAGTGCACCGTTCCCGCCCAGAAAGAGGAGGCCGCCCACCACCAGCGCATCCCGCCAGCGCGCGCCGGCCGGGCGGGGCGCCCCCCGCCCCCGCGCCCACACGTACAGCAGGCCGCCGGCCGCGAGGAAGCGCGCGCCCGCCATGAGCAGCGGCGGGATCGTCTCGATCGCGTAGTGGATCCCGAGGTAGGTGGAGCCCCAGATGAAATAGATGGCGGCGAAGGCCAGGAGCACCTTCGTCCGCGCGCGGGCCGTGTCAGCGTGCCGGGCGCCGGCGGGTCGCGTGCGCATCGGCCTCGCCCCGTAAGGCCTCGAGCACGAGCGACGCGTGCTCCTCCGGCTTCACGCGCGGGAACACGCGCGCGACCCGACCCTGCTCGTCGATCACGAACGTGCTGCGTTCGTTCCCCCAGTGTTTCCGCCCCAGGAACGACTTCTCCTTCCACACCCCGTACGCCTCCGCCACCCGGTGCTCGCTGTCGACGAGCAGGCGGAAGGGAAGCCCGTACTTCTTGCGGAAGCGGACGTGCGCCTCGACCGGGTCCGGGCTCACGCCCAGCACGACCGCCTCGGCCTCGAGCTGCGCGAACCGGTCGCGCAGGTCGCACGCCTGCCGCGTGCACCCCGGCGTGTCGTCCTTGGGATAGAAGTAGAGCACCACCTTGCGCCCGCGCAGGTCCGACAGCCGCACGGTCGAGCCGTCCTCGGCGGGGAGCGTGAAGTCTGGGGCGACGTCGTTTTCCGCGAGCATACTCGTCTCCATAATGTTCATCCTCTGCGGTGAATGGTTTTCGCCGGCCCTGCCCGCCGCGCCCGCTTTCCGGCATCCCCCTCGCGCCCTATTTTGTTAACGCTAACATCGCAACGCGCTCGTGCAAGGAGGAGAGCTCATGGCGACGCAGAGCGCGCTCCTCGTCGTGGACGTCCAGAACGATTTCTGCCCGGGCGGCGCGCTGGCGGTGCCCGAGGGCGACCGGGTCGTCCCCGTCCTGAACGACTACATCGCCCGCTTCCGCGAGGCCGGTGTGCCGGTGTACGCATCGCGGGACTGGCACCCTCGCGAGACCCGGCACTTCAAGGCCTGGGGCGGGAAGTGGCCGCCGCACTGCATCCAGGACACGCGCGGCGCCCAGTTCCACGCCGAGCTCCGGCTGCCGAAGGACGCCGTCATCGTCTCCAAAGGGATGGACCCCGAGCAGGACGCCTACTCCGCCTTTCAGGCCCAGGACGCGAACGGCGCGGCGCTCGAGCAGTCGCTCCGGCAGCGGGGCGTGCAGCGGCTGTACGTGGGCGGGCTGGCCACCGACTACTGTGTGCGGGCCTCCACCCTGGATGCGCTGAAGCAGGGGTTCCAGGCCGTGCTGCTCCTGGACGCGGTCAAAGGCATCGACCTGGAGCCCGGCGATATTGCCCGCTCCATCGACGAGATGGTCCGCTCGGGCGCGCGCACCGCGACCCTGGCCAGCATCGAGCAGGAAATCGGGACCGGCGCCGCGCGCTCATGAGCGATCCCACGCGGGGCGCCGGGGTAATCAGACGGGTCGAATGCGACGAGGAGCCGAGCGGAAGGGGACGGTCGAGGAAGTGATGCCGGTCGAGCGCAGACGGACGGTCACGGTGGATGTGGGGGGCGTTCCCGTCGGGAGCGGCCACCCCATCGTCGTGCAATCCATGACCAACACCGACACCGCGGATGCGGCGGCCACGGCCGACCAGGTCGAGGCGCTGGCCGGCGCCGGGAGCGAGCTGGTCCGCGTCACCGTGAACAACGACGAGGCGGCGCAGGCGGTGCCGGAGATCGTGGCGCGGCTACGCGCCCGCGACGTGCGCGTGCCCGTGATCGGCGACTTCCACTACAACGGGCACCTGCTGCTGACGAAGTACCCGGAGTGCTCCCGCGCGCTGGCCAAGTACCGGATCAATCCGGGCAACGTGGGCACGAAGCGGCGCGATGACAACTTCCGCACGATCATCGAAGCGGCGCTCGCACATGAAAAGCCGGTGCGCATCGGCGTGAACTGGGGCTCGCTCGACCAGCAGCTCCTGACGGAGCTCATGGACGAAAACGCGCGCCGGCCGGAGCCGTGGGACTCGAAGGCGGTCACGACCCTGGCCATGGTCGAGAGCGCGCTGCGCTCCGCGCGGCTGGCGGAAGAGTGCGGGCTCGCACACGATCGCATCATCCTGAGTGCCAAGGTATCGGGGGTGCAGGAACTGGTGACCGTGTACCGCGAGCTCGCCGCCCGCTGCGACTACCCGCTGCACCTCGGCTTGACCGAGGCCGGCATGGGCACGAAGGGCACGGTCGCCAGCGCGGCGGCGCTGGGCATCCTGTTGCAGGAGGGTATCGGGGACACGATTCGCGTGTCGCTCACGCCGCGGCCCGGTGGCGACCGCACGGAAGAAGTGCGGGTGGCGCAGCAGATCCTGCAATCCCTCGAGCTGCGCAGCTTCGCGCCCCAGGTGAGCTCGTGCCCCGGGTGCGGCCGCACCACGAGCACGTTCTTCCAGCAGATGGCGGACGATATCCAGGGCTACCTGCGGGAGTGCATGCCGGAATGGCGGCAGCGCTACCCGGGGGTGGAAGAGTTGCGGGTGGCGGTCATGGGGTGCGTGGTGAACGGGCCGGGCGAGTCCAAGCACGCCGACATCGGCATCTCGCTCCCGGGCAGCTTCGAGGAGCCGAAGGCGCCCGTGTACATCGACGGCCGGCTCTTCGCCACGCTGCGCGGCGAGACGCTGGTGCAGGAGTTCCTGCGCATCCTGGGCGAGTATGTGGCAGCGCGCTACGGTACGGCCGTCGAGGCCGGAGCGAGCGCGGATTAGAGGGATCGGGGATCAGGGAGCACGGATCAGGGATTAGGGGACTGAACTGGATCGGGCGGTGGAATGGCCTCTCAGCTGCGGATTCCGCTTCTGATCCCTGGCCCCTGACCCCTGACCCCTGGCACCCGATCCCTGCCGTTCATGATCGTCTTCTACGTCCTGCTCGGCTTCGTCCTGTTGCGCTTCGTGCTGGTGCTGCTTGCGGCCGCGCTACTGGTGCGGCCGGTCACGGCCTGCCCCGCCTGCTTCCGCCCGAGTCTCCCCATCCAGCGCGCCTGGCTCGCGCGCCTGGCCCCCTGGTTCGAATGGCGCTGGTGCCCGCACTGCGGCTGGCAGGCGCTCGCCCGCCGGCGCAGAGCGGGCGACGACGCGTGAAGCGCGCCCGCGGCCGCGCGGCCGCCGTCGTCTTCGAGACAAGCTCCCCGCGGACGAGCCGGAATGGAGGGAAGGTCGTGAGAGCACGTTGCGTGCTGCAGTCGCTCATCCCCCTGGCGCTGCTGGCGTTCGCCACCGCGCCGGCGCCCGCGCAGGACCGGCTCACGCCCGCCGATCTCTACACGCCCGAGCTCGGGCTGGAGGACCTGGACCAGCTGCGCTGGACGCCTGTGGGCGATGCGTTCGCCTACGTCGAGGCCGACTCGGCCGGCAGGGGCACCGATCTCTGGCGCATGGACGTGCGCACGGGCGAGCGCAGTCGGCTGGTCACGGGTGCCTCACTCGTGCCGCCGGGCGAGCGCGAGCCGATTCCGATCGAGGGGTACGAGTGGTCGCCCGATGGGTCGAAGCTGCTGCTCTTCAGCCATGCGCAGCGCGTCTGGCGGCTGCGCACGAAGGGGCGTTTCTACATCTATGACCTCGCCGCCCGGACGCTCCGGCCGATCTCGAGCGCCCCCGGCTGGCAACAGTTCGCCAAGTTCTCGCCCGACGGGCGCCGCATCGGCTTCGTGCGCGACCACGACCTCCACGTAGTGGACCTCACGACCGGTCGCGAGACGCGCCTCACCGCGGACGGCGGCGACGCGATCATCAACGGCACCTTCGACTGGGTCTACGAGGAGGAGCTCGGCCTGCGCGACGGCTGGCGCTGGAGCCCGGACGGCGCGCGCATCGCGTTCTGGCGCCTGGATCAGAGCCCGATCCCGAGGTTCTTTCTGATCGACGAGTTGCCGCTCTATCCCCAGCTCTTCCCGATCCGCTACCCCAAAGCCGGCGAGCCGAACTCGCGGGTCAAGGTCGGAGTGATCGAGCTGGATGGCGGCCGCATCACCTGGATCGACGTGGAACCGGGTGACGGCTACGTCGCGCGCATGGACTGGGCCGCCTCTCCGGCGGAGCTGGTGGTGCAGCGGCTGAACCGGCATCAGAACCGGCTCGACGTGTTGCTGGCCGACGTTCGCACCGGCCGCAGCCGCGTGCTGTTCACGGAAACCGATTCCGCCTGGATCGATCCCGACTGGACCGGCTTCGAGGAGACGCTGACCTGGGTCCGCGACGGGCAGCAGTTCCTCTGGACCAGCGAGCGGGACGGCTACCACCACATCTACCTCTACCAGCGGGATGGCTCGCTGGCCCGCCAGCTCACGCGCGGGGAATTCGACGTCGTACACTGGATGGGCGTGGACCACGGCGGGTGGGTCTACTACGTCGCCGCCGATCCCACGCCGCTCGAGCGGCAGCTCTTCCGCGTGCGCCTGGACGGAGGCCGCCCGCAGCGGCTGAGCCAGGAGCCGGGCGCGCACGACGAGATCCTGCTCGCCCCCGATGCCCGCCACTACCTCGAATGGTATTCGCGCGCCGATGCGGCGCCGGTCCGCCGGCTGCACAGCGCGGACGGACGCGTCCTGCGCGTGCTCCGCGACAACGCCGACGTGCGCCGGCGGCTCGCCGCGCTCGGCGCCCGCCCGCCCGAGTTCTTCCGGTTCCGGACCAGTGATGGCGTCGAGCTGAACGGCTGGATGATTCGCCCCCCGGATTTCGATCCGGAGCGCCGCTACCCGGTCCTCATGTACGTCTACGGCGGGCCGGGATCCCAGACGGTGCTGGAGGCATGGGGCGCGGGCGCGGGGCACTCGCGCTACCTCTGGCACCAGCTGCTGGCGCAGCGCGGCTACATCATCGCGAGCGTGGACAACCGGGGGACCGGCTCGCGAGGACGCGCCTTCAAGAAGCTGACCTACCTCGATCTGGGGACCTGGGAGGCGCACGACCAGATCGAGGCCGCCCGCTACCTGGGCTCGCTGCCTTTCGTCGATCCGGGTCGCATCGGCATCTGGGGCGCCAGCTACGGCGGCACCATGAGCGCACTTACCATGATGCGCGGCGGCACGCTGTTCCGCGCCGGCATCGCCGTGGCGCCCGTCACCCACTGGAAGCTTTACGACACGATTTACACCGAGCGCTACATGCGGACGCCGGCGGAGAACCCGGAGGGGTACCGCAGGAGCGCGCCGCTCGAGCACGCAGCCGGGCTCACGGGTCAACTCTTGCTCGTGCACGGCACGGGCGACGACAACGTTCACTTCCAGAACACCGTCCAGCTCGTGCAAGCGCTTCAGGACGCGGGCAAGCAGTTCGCGCTCATGGTGTACCCGAACCGGACGCACGCCCTCGGCGGTGTGCATCTGTACGAGCTGTATACGCGCTGGATCGAGCAGCGACTGTAGTCACGCAGCGACGCGGACAACGGGGAGGAGAGACGTCCCCGTCTCGCTCACCGGGCCTGCGCACCGAGTCGCTTCAGCAGTTGGATCTGGCCGGTGTGATAGGCGTCGTGCGCGGCGACGCCGTAGATCAGCGCACCGTGGTCCCAGGGGCTCCCCGCGACGCGCCGCCTGAGCCGCGTGGGGGACAAGGCGCGCACCGCGTCCCGCAGCCGCTGGTGTTCCTCGCGCAGCAGCGCCACGTCCTCGCGCCAGCGGCGCGCGCTCGGCTCCGCTGGAGCGGGCGGCCAGTTCGAGCCCGCGCGCGGGAAGGCCCCGCGCCTGCCGCCCACGAGACGACGCCGGACCGCATACTTCCAGTACGCCGCGTGCAGCACGAGCTCCCAGATGCTGTGCCGGCCGCGACCCGGGCGCCACGCCGCGTCCGCCGGCCGGAGGCCCCGCAGCGAACCCAGCAAGGTCGGCCCGTGCCATCCCTTCCCCGTGAAGGACTCGTCCAGAATCCGCAGCAGCAGCTCGATCTCCTGGGACAACGCGCGGTCGGCCATGCGGTTCCTCCTGGCGTGGGGTTCAGGCACAAAAGAGCTATGCCTCCGCGACCTCCGCCAGGTAGCGTCCGCGCGGCGCCATCGCAACGTTTCGATACATCAGCGGAACGGCTCATTATGTTACTGTAACCAACCATTACGATTTGCAGTCGGCGGGACGGGCGTCCCCCACGCACTCATCCTGTTCCACGGCAATCTGTTGCGGGCGTATGACCCTCCTGGTATGGGAGTTGCTCACAGGGTGGCCGGCGCACTGTAGTCGGCGCTCACCTCGGTTGCACCCACCTTTCGACGAGGACGTATGAAGCGGCTCCTGACGATGGGACTGCTGGCGCTCACGGCGCTCGCGGTCGGCGCGTGCGGTGATGTTCCCACCGCCGTGGAGCCTCCGGCGCCGTCGTTCGATGCGACCACGACGCGCACGCTGAAGGCGGTCCGGCGCTCGCAGTGGCTGAACTCGGACCTGAGCTGGACTCAGGTGATCGGGCCGTCCGGCGGCCGCATCGGGTTTGCCGGCTTGGAGCTGGTGGTGCCGGAGGGCGCGCTGGACGCGGACGTGCCGATCACGGTGACACTGCCGGCCGGTTCCGTGCTGCAAGTGCAGTTCGGCCCGCACGGGCTGCGTTTCGAGCGGCCGGTGCGGGTCAAGCTGACGGCGGCGCTGGTGAAGGGCACGGGTCTGGCCGCGGCGTACTTCACGGGGGATTTCTCACCCGAGGGGACGCCGGCTCTGGAGGTGCTCACGGCTTCGAAGCCCTCCCCGGGTGCCGTGCGCTTCGACCTCTGGCACTTCTCGGGCTACGTCATCGTCACCGGCTTCGAGGGCGAAGCCGGCGACTACGTGGTGGTGCAGTAGCAGCGCAGGGCCGCGCGGCGCCCGAGCTCGTCGGGCAGGCCGCGACCAGAGCCGATTTCCAGCAACGTGGGTCATAGATCAGCCATGACACGCACGCGCACCTCGACCGCCACGCTTGCGTTCCCGCAAGGCGTGAGGCGGGCCCGGGAAGCCGAGCTACGGGGCGACACGGTCGCCGCGCTTCAGGGATACGAAGAAGCGCTGCTGACCCTCGAGTCGCCCGGCACGGACCCGCGAGCCGCCGACCTGCTGCGCTGGATCGGCACGGTGCACCGCGAGCGCGGCGAAACGGACCGCGCCGAGCGCCGCTATCGGGAGAGCCTGGCGGTGGCCGAGGAGATCAGGTACCGCCCGGGCGTCGCGCACGCGCTCAACTGCCTGGCCGCGATCGCGCTGCGGCGCGGCACGCTGCAGGAAGCCGAAGTGCACTTCCAGCGGGCGAAGCGCCTGGCCAGCCAGGTGGGGGAAGTCCGCCTGGACGGCATGATCGAGCAGAACCTGGGCGTGCTGTACAACATCCGCGGCGACCTGGATGGCGCGGTGGTCCACTACCGCGCCGCGCTGGAACGCTTCCGCCAGGCTCGCGACTCGGAGATGGTCGGCATCGTGCTCAACAATCTGGGCATGCTGCATACCGACCAGCGCCAATGGGACGAGGCCGAGCAGGTCTACGAAGAGGCGCTCGAGGAGGCGCGGCGCGAAGGCAACCTGATGCTGGAGAACGCGCTGGAGGTGAACCGCGCCGAGCTGGCGACCGCGAAGGCGCGCTGGGAGGCGGCCGAGGAGGCGTCTCGCCGCGCCCGCTCTCTGGCGCAGTACCGCCACGACCGCATCCGTGAGGCCGAGGCGCTCAAGTTCCAGGCGGTGGCCGAGCGCGAGCGTGGACGCGCCGAGCAGGCGGAGCGGCTGCTGCGCGAGGCGGGTGCACTCGCCGTCGATGCCGACGACAGCCTGCTCTCGGCCGAGGTGGCCCGCGAGCTCGGGGACCTGTTCCAGCGCACGGGCCGCTACGAGGACGCGAAGACGCAGCTCTCGCGCGCGCTGGACCTGTTCCGCCTCATCGGCGCCACCGTGGATTCCAGCGACGTCGAGTCGCGCCTCGAGCGCCTGCCCGTGCCGGTCTAGGACCCCTGCCCCTGCCCGTTCCCGCGCGGTCCCAGCGCCTGGTCCAGCGCCCGCTGCCCACCCCAGCGGGCCACGATCTGGTCGTCGTACTCGTCCGCCGTCCGCACCACCGCCAGCACCGACGCGCGCAGCTCCTCCTTGTCGCAGGTCGAGCCGACGATCGTGTGCTCGAAGACGATGTATCCTTCCGCATCCAGGCCGAAGGCACCGAACAGCATATCCGCGTTCTGCCGCAGCAGGTAGTGCGTCAACTCGGCGGTCAGCTCCGCCCCGCTGACCACGAACGCGCGCGTGTTGATTACCGCGTCGTCCGAGCCCCAGGGGTGCACCGCGGTATGGGCGAACGCCGACCCGACCATGACCGTCAGCGCCGGCGCCGCGTCGTGCACGAACGTCGCCGGACCGAAGGTCTCCACCATCCACGGCACGATCTTCTCGTAGCAGCGGCGCTGCGACTCCGTCAGGAAGTGCATGCTCGGAAACCTTTGCTTTGGAGCGCGCCCGGCGGCGCGGGCGCGGCGGCGGGCGAAAAGTGATCAAACCTTAGGTCTGGTGCCGGGCCCGGGCAAGGGCGGCCGGCCCCAGGGCCTGTAACAGGCTGATACAGCCGGGGCACCTTTTGATGTAACAACCTGTGACGCCACCGGCCGGGACCGGCCCGGCTATTTTTGTTCAACTCTCGTATTATCAGTCGCTTAGGCACGGAGGCCGGCCGGGCATGGAGGTTGCAAGCAGAGAGACGGCCGCAAGGGCTCACCGCAGTACAGATCGTTCCCAAACTGCAAGAGGAATTGTGTCATGACTCGGCACTCGGCTGTGCGCCTCGGCATCGTCACGCTCGCAGCGGCGGCTCTCGCTGCGTGCACCGACCGCCCCGGCCT